>JBARRR010000040.1:0-13427 GCA_049644325.1 Candidatus Dormiibacterota bacterium | reverse complement strand
GCGCCAGCCTGCCCAGCAGCGCGCCGCCAACAAGCAGCGCCCCGCCAAACACGTCGGGCGGCCAGGGCCGACCGGTCGCCGTGTTGGGCAGGCTGCTGGGGTTGGCTCCGGCAGGGACGAAGACGACGTCCCTGCCGCAGGCCGGCAGGTGCACGGTCACTGGGACATCGCTGGTGATATCGACCTTGACATTGCAGTCGACGCGAGCGCGCTCGACGTTGACGGTGACGTCGCTGACGTTCTGGCCTTTGACGTCGAGGACGTCGGCCGCCGCGGTTGCCGGCGCCGGCCCCCAGGTCTGGGACAGGGACGCGAACCCGAGTGCCGGGACCTGGCCACCGGTGAGGACGCCGGCACCGGGAACGACACCGCTGGGCATCGGGTCACCCTGCCCGAACCCCTCCGACCGAACATCGATCGTGCCCAGGGGCGCGGCGCCCGACGCGTCGCGCACCTTGATGGCCGAAAGCCAGTAGGCGTGGTCGCCGACGAAACCGTAGGCGGGTTCCTGCATCTTGGGGTTGACGATGTAGGTCACGTGGGCCGGATTGCGGTCGACTTTGTTGGTCCCCAGGAAGACCGCGCTGGGAGCGAACTGGTCGTTGAAGGTCAGGAGGAGGTGGTCGGCGGGGCTGAAGCTGTCGAACTCGTATCGGTAGCCCAGGGAGCCAAGCGTGCTGGCCTGGGTCACGGCGCCGGCATAGGGCACGAGCTCGTCACCGACTGCGTTCCACATCAGCGCGGGGACATTGCGCAGCGAGGCCAGCTGGCGGTTGGTGTTGGTCTGGTCGCCGCCCGTCGGGGGCGCCAGCGGCGGGATCCAAATCCCGACCGCCGGCGGTCCAACTGTTGGCTGGATGCGCGAGAAGAGATCGGGGAAGAGGGTGCTGAACTTGTAGGTTGCATAGCCGCCCATCGAGTAACCACCGATCGCCGTGAAGCTGGGATCGAGCGGGTAGTACTGGGCCGCGTCGGCCCAGGCCTCGAAGGGATCGGCTGCGCCGGCGCCGTAGTACCAGCCGTCCGGGCCATGATCCTCGGTGGTGATCACCAGCGATCCGCGATCGCCGAATTGGGACTGGTTGTGACTCCCGTAGTACTGGTTGTAGCTGGCGCTCAGGGAGTGCGGCAGCAGCGTCATGCCGTAGCCGGCCGCCGGCATCGTCGCGGGGACATAGAGCGCGTAGGGCTGTAATTGCCCCTTGTATTCAGGCGGACAGGGGTTGGAGCTGGTGGCGCCGCAGCCCTGGCCGAAGTCGACGCCCTGCCCCAGGCCGGCGCCATCGTGGCTGTCGAACTGGAAGTGGCTGGAGAAGATCCGGTCCATGGCGCCGGTGGCCGGGATGCTGGCGTTGTTGGTGGTCGCCGCGTGCAGGGTGTTGAAGTTGACGTCGGCGAAGAGCGCGCTCAGGTCTCCCGTGCGCAGCGCCAGTCCCTGGGTGTAATCACGCCAGTAGGTGGGCTCGGCCAGCACCCCGTGGACAGGGTCGGCGAAGGTGTTGACGGCATGAAATACCTCGCTGTTGCCGTGACCGGCGCGAGTGTCGCGGAAGGCGACGTTGAAGAAGGCGCTGACGGCGAGGGATGATAGGCCGCCCAGGCCCCCGGGGTGGGTCGCATCGGAGTTGTTGGACTGAGGAACCAGGTACTTCCCACCGGCGTGGTCCCAGAGGCCGACGCCGGCGGTCATCCTGATGATGTTGGTGCCGGGGTCCCAATCGGCGTGCGGCACCATCACCTCGATCTGACGGCGGGCCTGGTCGACGGCCACCGTCACCGGCGCGGTGTTGATAACGACAAGAGAGCTGTTGACCAGCTCCCCGGTGGTGCCATGAACGGTGAGGAAGACGTCCGCCGGGGCTACTGATTGCGCCCCGTGAGGAAAGGCATGCGTCGGACAGGGCGTCACCGTGCAGTGCGCCAGGGCGATCGTGAACGCAACGGCGTCATTTGCCACCGACGCCGGCGTCATGCTGTTCAGGGTGACCCGGAAGGCGGTACTGTCCGCCAGCGGCCGCGCTCGGAGCTCGACGAGGTCGGCGGCGTTTTCGGCGTACACGGCGTGGTTCTGGGGGTAGGTGTAGGTACCGAACGACGGGTTGATCAGGTGCTCGCCGCCGTTGCCGCCGCCCGAGGCATCGCCGTTGCGGACGGGGCCGCTATCGCGCAGCGCGCCGTTGCCGCCAGCCCCACGGTCGTCGTAGATCCAGTCCTGGTAGAGGAACTCACCCTGCCGGTAGGCCGTGGTCCCCGACACCAGGATCGGGGCGGCGGTCCAGATTGAACCCGGGGCGTTGGTCAGCTGGGGGGCGGTTGCGGGTGGCGCATAGAGGATGTCAGGGCCAGGCCGGGGGTCGGCGCCCTGGTAGAGGCCGGCAGGCGCGGAAAATGAGGTGCCCGCTGTCGCCAGCACAGCCATCCCAGCCGTCACCACTCCGACGAGCGCCCGAGCCCGCCATCCGCTCCGGAGCATCTGGTTTGACTATATCGGGAAGCCGGGATGCCCCGCTGCTCAGACCGGGCATGGTGATAGCCTTGGTATCAGGTTGAGCCGCCGCGGGATAACCAGAGGAGCCCCTGATGAAGATTGCCTGTGTACTTGCCCCCGACTTCGAAGACTCCGAGTTCCAGAAGCCGTTTGACGCGTTCACGGCGGCGGGGCACGTGGTCACGATCGTCGGTCTGGAGGGCGGCAAGCAGCTCACAGGGAAGAGGGGCGACGTCACCGT
Source organism: Candidatus Dormiibacterota bacterium (assembly GCA_049644325.1). GTDB lineage: Bacteria > Chloroflexota > Dormibacteria > DASZGP01 > DASZGP01 > DASZHA01. The sequence continues at coordinate 10,698 of JBARRR010000040.1, read as the reverse complement.
CACCAGCGATGCCGGCGTCACCGACGTGGCCGACACGGACTTCGAGGCGCTCTTCATCCCCGGGGGCGGCAGCCCCGACAAGCTCCGCGCCGACATGGGCATGGTGTCGTTCACGCGGGCGTTCTTCCAGGATGGCCGCCCGGTGTTCGCGATCTGCCACGGGCCGCAGCTGATGATCACCGCCCGGGTCTACCAGGACCACCGCATGACCGCCTGGACGACGATCCAGGATGACCTGCGCCAGCTCGGCGCCGACGTGGTTGACGAGGAGGTGGTCGTCGATCGCAACCTCGTCACCTCGCGCCAGCCGTCCGACGTCGAGGCCTTCACGCGCGAGGCGCTGGCCTTGATGGAGCAGGTCCCAGCTTCGACCTAGTGCGGTAGCGGCGTGGCGCGGAAGGTCGCGGTCTCGACGCGACCGAAGCCGCCAAGACCACCTGCGAGCAGCCGTTTGGCGTCGAGGCCGGCCACGTCCTTAACGGCGGCGCTGCCGAACTGCACCCGCTCCCCCTCTGGCAGGGTCGCCCCCACGGCCAGGAGCGCACCGCGGGCGGGCTCGCGGTTGCCCAGCTCGGCGACCATGTCACCAACGGTACCCTCGACCTCGAGGGCGCGGCAACGGAGGCCGGCTCGCTGCAGCGCGACCGACACGGCGACGCAGTCGGCGGCGGCCCCGGCCGTGACGGTGAGGTTGCCGGCATCGACGTCGATTGCCCCTCCGCCGCCCGAGGCCTCGCCCTCGCCCTGGTAGCCGGCGCTGCCGGCGGCCGCGAGCACGGCGGCGCCGAAGGTCTCGAGCGTGGGCTCGTCGGGAGCCCTCGGTGGCAGCAGCACCCCGGGGTTGAGTACGCCGGCAGGATCGAAGCCGGCCTTGATGGCGCGGAAGGAGGCCACCTCCGCGGCGTTGAAGCGACGCCGCATCAGGTCGCGCTTGTCGGCGCCGATGCCGTGCTCGCCGGTCAGGGTTCCGCCCAAATCGAGCGCCGCCGCGGCGATCTCAGCGGCGCCCTGATGCATCCTCGCCGCCTCCTCGGGAGCGTAGAGAAGCACCGGGTGCAGGTTGCCGTCCCCGGCGTGCCCGACGGTGGCGAGGTCGAGCCGGAGCTCGGCGGCGATGGCGCGAGCGCGCACGACCATGGCCGGGAATCGTTCGCGGGGAACACTGACGTCGCAGATGAAGAAGCGCTTGCCGCTGGCGACGTACGAGTGGCCGGCGGAGAGGCGCCCGGCCCACAGCGCGGTGCGGGCCTCGGGCGTCGCCGCCACCCGGATCTCGGGGTCGAAGCGGCGCAGCACCGCCTCCAGCGCCGGGGCGTCGAAGCCGACCTCGCCGGGCGTGCCGTCGACCTCGGCGAAGAGCAGGGCGGCCGCGTCCAGCGGGTACCCGGAGGGGACGATCGCCTCGCAGAGCTCGACCTGCCGGTGGTCGCAGAACTCCAGGGCCGAAGGCAAGATCCCGGCCGCGATCACCGCCGAGGCCGCCTCCGTCGCCGCCTCGACCCGATCGAACGCGGCCAGCGCGGTCCAGCGAGCCTCCGCCACCGGACGCAGCCTTACCACAGCACGGGTGATGACGCCAAGGATGCCCTCTGAGCCGATCGCCAGGCCCAGCAGGTCATGCGGGTCGCCTTCGGACAGCGTCAGGACCCGACCGTCGGTCAGCGCCAGGTCCAGGGCGACCACGTGGTGGAAGGTGACGCCGTACTTGAGGCAGCCCGGGCCCCCGGCATTCTCGGCAATGTTGCCGCCGATCGTCGACAGCGGCACCGACGCCGGGTCAGGGGAGAAGCAGAGTCCGTGCGGTGCCACGGCCGCCTGGAGGTCGCCGTTGATCACCCCCGGCTCGACCACCGCGCGCTGGCCCTGGACGTCGACATCGAGCACGCGTTTCATGGCCGACAGGTCCAATGCCAGCGCCTCGGGCGACGGCACGAAACCCCCGCAGAGGTTGGTCCCCGCCGCCCGGGGACCGACCGGCAGCCCTCTCTCGCCGGCGAAGCCAAGGATGGCAGCGACCTGGTCGGCCGTCGTGGGACGCGCAACCGCGCCGAACTCCCCGCGCGCTCCGACGAAGTCGGTGCCGGCGGCGATGACCGCCTCCTGGTCGCTGAGGATGGCGGCGTCGCCGGCGATCCGCCTCAGGTCGGAGAGCAGGCCCTCATCCATGGCGGGCCTAGATTAACCCGCCCCATCGGGGCGCGCGCGAAAGGTGCATACTCCTGCCCCATGCCCAGGCCGGCACCGCCCCCTCCCCGTCTCGACTGGCTGATGATCGACGGCTCGAGCCTGATATTCCGGGCCTTCTTCGGGGTGCCCCAGACGGTGAAGGGCCCGAGCGGCATCCCCGTCAACGCCATCCGCGGCTTTCTCGACTACCTGGCGCGTTTCATCACCGAGCGCAAGCCCCGCCGCCTGGTGGTGGCCACCGACGAGGACTGGCGCCCGCAGTTCCGGGTGGACGTGCTGGAGACGTACAAGAGCCACCGCACCGCCGAGCCCATCCCCCCTGACCTCATCCCCCAGATGGACCCCATCATGGAGGTCCTGGCGGCGGTGGGCATCCCGGCCCTGGGCGCCAAGGGCTTCGAGGCCGAGGACGTCATCGCCACCCTGGTCAAGAAGGTGGGCTGGGGACCCACCATCGAGATCCTGAGCGGCGATCGTGACCTCTTCGCCCTGGTCCGCGACCCCAACGTCGTGGTCCTCTACCCCGAGCGGCGCGGCGAGTTCTCGATCATCGACGAGGCCGAGATCACCAAGCGCTATGACATCCCCGGCCGCCTCTACGGCGACTTCGCCATCCTTCGCGGCGACCCCAGCGACGGCCTCCCCGGCCTTCCTGGCGTGGGCGCTAAAAAGGCGGCGGCGATGCTGCAGCGTCACGGCAGCATCGAGGGCGTGCTGTGGGACGGGAACATCACCAAGGAGGACGCCATCTACCTCAAGAAGGCGATCAGCGTGGTGGCGCCGGTGGAGACGATTCCCCTCCAGCTGCCCGACGCCGCCGTGCCCAGGGAACCCGCCCACCCCGCGAACCTGGCGCGACTGAAGAAGGACTACGGCCTTGGCGGTGCGGTCGACCGGCTGCTCAAGGCTATGGAAAGCCAGCCGGCGGACTGACTCCCGACGGCAGCGCCCTCAGGGAATCGAGTCGGGGGCGCCCTCCTCCTTGTGACGGATGTGCTGGAACTCCTTCTCGGCGGCGTGCTCGACCGCGTGGAACTCCCTGTCCGCAAGGCGCTCAGCCGCGTGCATCTCCATCGCCGCCAGGTGCTCGGCCACGTGGACGCCGCGGACCATGGCGTGGGCCTCCCTGACCAGGCCGCGGATCAAGGCGCCGCCCAGGAAGCCGAAGGCCAGCAGGGCGATGAACACCATCACCACCCAGACGCTCTGCTGGCCCTTGCCGTCGAGGTCCCAGTAGACGTCCTGGAGGTTGAGCCAGAGCGCGAACTCGTCGAGGGTCAGGGCCACGCCGACCCCGAAAGCGATCGAGGTCAGACGCGACATCCAGTTCGACTTGCTGTCGCGGGTGCCGATCTCGACCATCCACAGGTAGCCCACCAGGACCAGCAGCAGGATGCCCCAGACCAGGTGGTGGATGTGGGTGCCGCCGGCGCTGACGTTGTGGACAGGGCTGATGCCGGTCTTGATGCCGTACGTCAGCATGCGGACCAGGACGATGGCCAACAGGAACCCCAGCGTCCCCAGGAAGAGGCGCTCCTTGCGCGGGTTGTGGGGCATGTGGATGTGGTAGACGTTGTGAAAGCGCTTGAAGCTGAAGCGCGCATAACCCGGGCCCACCGTGGTGGCAGCGGCGGCGGCGTGCTCGATGGCCTGGCGCTGGACGGCCTCCTTCCTGGTCTCCCCGGGCTCGACCTCGATGGGCTCGTGGGCGACCTGGCCCGGGTCCGACTCGGCGGCAGGCGAGGCCAGCGGGTGCTCAGGTCCCTCGCTCATATCCCCCATGGCCCCACTAAGCTAGCACCCCCAACTGGCCTTGGGAACAACCTACTTCGCGCGGGTGGGTTTGCCTCCGCCGCCACCGTTGGCGGCCTTCTTGCGGCCGGTGTCGAGGAATTCCCGGGTCAGCTCGGCGGTCTTCTCCGGCAGCTCGTACTGGGGCACGTGACCGCAGTCCGGAAGGACCACCGACTTCGCCGACGGCAGGGCTTCGACGACATGACGCTCGAAGCGGGCCGGGACCAGCCAATCGTTCTCACCCCAGATGAAGAGGGTCGGCGCCTTGATCTCGCCGAGCCGGTCCCAGAACCCGTCCTCGCCATCGGGTGGCTCGAGGTACACCTGCCGGGCAGCCGAGAAGAAGGCGATTCGACCCCGGGGCGTTGCGAACACCCGCAGGAACTCGTCGGCGAAGGAGTCGTACCACTCCGGCTGCAGCCGCTTGGGGTCGGCAAACATCGAGCGCGCGATGCCTGCGACGGTGCCGTGGGTTAACAGCATCGGCACCAGGGCCATCTCGGGTCGAAGCCAGCGAACAAAGGGCACGTACTGGCGGCCACGCAGGAACGCCGGCGACGGGCAGTACAGCACCAGGCGATCCACACGGTCAGGCAGTCGCAACCCGGCCTCCAGCGAGATCCGTCCGCCCAGCGAGTTGCCCACCAGGTGGGCGCGCTTGAGTCCCAGGGCGTCGAGGAAGTCCGCCAGCCAGCGGGCGAAGAAGGGGAAGTCATAGGTCCTGATCGGTTTGTCCGAGCCGCCGAAGCCGGGCAGGTCGGGGGCGAAGACGTGGTGGTCGCGGGCCAGGTCCCAGAGACTTGGCAGCATCGAGGCGTTGGTCGCCCCCAGCCCGTGGAGGAGCACCACCGGCGGCCCCGACCCGGCCTCGAGAAAGAAGGTGTCGATGCCACCGGCGTTGACGAAGGCAGGCCGGGGAAAGCGCTTGGGGCGTGCCCGGGCGGCGAACATGCCCTCGATCTGCAGCGACAGGGCGATGTTGCCGCGCACCCGAACCCGGCCCTCGAGAAAGGCCTCGATGCCGGACTCGGTGCCCTTGATGATGGCTTCGAGGATCTCGGGATCGCCAAAGATCTGGGTGCTGCTGCCTCGGCCGAAGATGCCCAGCCGCCCTTCGTTGATCTCGACGCTCCAGGCGTTGTCGGCGTCCATCCTGAGGGCGACCTCGACGTCGTCGAACGCCTGGATGCCCGGCTTGAGCACGGCGCGTCGAGAGGTTGAGCTCCTTCCCTTGCCTTCGAGGAGCTCGATCAGGCCCTCAGCGTCATCGGCTGCGTCGGCGAATTGTGCGTTCAATTTGTGCGGGTGGCCCGGTGGCGAGCGTATGATCGCTGCCGCCCGGAATGTAGCATTAAACGATGGCGAACCCCGGGCTCTTTGCCGGTTAGGGACCGGGGTATTTTTGTGAAGAAGACATGAAGGTCGGTCTGGTCCTGGGCGCGGGCGGCGTCATGGGAGGCGCCTGGATAACGGGCGGCCTGGAGGCGCTGGCGCGCGAAACCGGGTGGGACCCGGGCAGCGCGGACTATGTGGTGGGCACCTCCGCCGGTTCGATGATGGGGACCCTGGTCGCGTCGGGCATACCGCCGTGGTTCATGGTGGCCCACTCGCAGGGGCGCAACTTCGACGGCCTCGCCGGCGCCGACGGCCAGCCCGCTGCCAGCGCCGATCGCAGCGCCGGCGCCCGCTACCACCTGGGCCGGGGCATCCCCTGGCTGGTGCTGGGATCGCCACAGCTGGCCCTCAACTCGCTGACCCGGCGTGGTGGTGCCGGCGCCTATGGCCTCCTGCTCTCACTCGGCCCGCGGGGGGTGGTCTCCACCGAACCGCTCAAGGAGATCGTTCGCCGCGTCGTGCCGGAGGGCTGGTCACCCCATCCCAACCTGTGGCTGGTGGCCACCGACTACGCCACCGGCAAGCGCGCCGTCTTCGGCCGGCGGGGCTCGCCGCGGGCCGAGCTGGCCGACGCGGTGGCGGCCTCCTGCGCCGTCCCCAGCTTCTACCAGCCGGTCAAGATCGGTGGGCGCCTCTACATCGACGGCGGCGTCAACTCGGTCTCCAACCTCGACCTGCTGGCTGGCAGGGACCTCGACCTGGTGATCTGCCTCAACCCGATGTCCTCGCGCTACCGGCCGAAGGGCTTCCGGCCCCTGCCCCGGCTTCAGGCGCTGCTGCGATCCGGTGCGGGACGACGGCTGGGGCAGGAGGCACGCCTGGTGCGCGAGGGCGGAACCAAGGTGGCCCTGCTGCAGCCGACGGTGCCCGACCTCAGGCTGATGGGCACCAACTGGCTCAGCGGCCGCAAGCGACACGCCGTCATCGAGCAGGCGATCGAGACGGTGGGCGCCCAGCTGCGGGCGCCCGAGATGCGGCAGCTCCTCGAGGGGCTGCCGCCGGGTGAGTCCTATCGCGTCAAGGAGCCGACCGACATCCCTGTCGAAACCTGGTCGGAGATCGTCGGCGTCGGCGCCGCGCCCCGCCGGAAGTCGGCCTGATGCCGCTGCCCATCATCGGCAAGCTCGAGCTCCCCGTGGTTGGCAGCGTCGACGCCATCGCCGGCAAGCTCCTGCACCAGCTCGACCGGCAGGCGATGAGCATCCGAGTGCTGACGGAGGCCGGCTTCCTGCGGCCGATGCGACCCGACACGATCGCCCACATGCTGCTGACCCTGCGGGCCTGGGGAAACACCCCGGCGGCGGGCTACATCATCGCGGGGCTGGCGCGAGCCGACGAGACCGCCATCATCGACGAGGTCGGCACCCTCTCCTTCAGCGACGTCAACCGCCGGACTGACGCCCTGGCCAACTCCCTGGAGGCGGCCGGCGTCGGGGCGGGCGACAACATCGGGGTGATGTGCCGCAACCACCGCGGCTTCATCGAGGCGGTGGTCGCCATCTCCAAGCTGGGCGGCCACACCCTGCTGCTCAACACCGGCTTCGCCGGGCCCCAGCTGGCCGACGTCTGCGAGCGCGAGGGGGTGCAGGCCATCATCCACGACGCCGAGTTCACCGCCCTGCTCAAGGCGGCGGCCAAGGGTCGCGAGTCCTTCATCGGCTGGGTTGACAAGGGCGACAAGGTGAGCCAGCCGACGATCGAGGAGCTGATCGCGGAGGGGAGTCAAGCGCCTCGTAGGCCGCCGAAGGAACCGGGCCGGGTCGTGATCCTGACGTCGGGGACGACCGGCACCCCCAAGGGCGCGGGGCGCCATCAACCCAAGAACCTAGACCCCGGGGTGTCGTTGCTCTCCGTGATCCCGTTGAAGTCGCGCGAGACGACCTTCATCGCCGCGCCCCTCTTCCACTCCTGGGGCTTCGCCCATTTCACCCTGGGGATGCTGCTCAGCTCGACCTTCCTGCTGCGGCGGCGCTTCGACCCCGAGGACACGCTGGCCACCATCGAGAAGTACCGGCCGACGGCGCTGGCGGTGGTGCCGGTGATGCTGCAGCGGATCATGGAGCTGCCCGAGGCGGTCCGCCACAAGTACGACACCGCCTCCCTGCGCGTCGTCGCCGTCAGTGGCTCGGCGCTCCCCGGCGAGCTCGCCACCACGTTCATGGACGACTTCGGCGACATCCTCTACAACCTCTACGGCTCGACGGAGGTGGCCTGGGCGACGATCGCCACGCCCAAGGACCTGCGCCAGGCGCCGGGAACCGCGGGCAAGCCGCCGTGGAACACCACCGTCCGGCTCTTCGACCAGAACAACGAGCCGGTGGACGGCGAGAACCAGACCGGCCGCATCTTCGTGGCCAGCGGCTTCGAGTTCGAGGGCTACACCGGCGGCGTCGAGTCCAAGGCCCAGATCGGGGGCCTGATGAGCACCGGGGATGTCGGCTACTTCGACCACGGTGGCCGGCTCTTTGTCGAGGGCCGCGACGACGAGATGATCGTCTCCGGCGGCGAGAACGTCTTCCCGCGGGAGATCGAGGACCTCATCGCCAGTCGCAAGGAGGTCTCGGAGGTCGCCGTCGTCGGCGTCAAGGACAAGGAGTTCGGCCAGCGGCTCAAGGCCTACGTGGTCCTCGCCGACGGCGCCAAGCTCTCCGAAAGCGAGGTCAAGGACTTCGTCAAGAGCAACACGGCGCGCTTCAAGGTGCCGCGTGAGGTCGAGTTCATCAAGGAGCTGCCCCGCAACACCACCGGCAAGGTGCTCAAGCGCGAGCTGGTTGACCTGGAGTCCCAGAACGGCGCACCAGCCAAGGCGAAGCCTGCCGGCAAGAGCACAACGGGACGGCGTAAGGCCGCCGCACCCAAGACTCCCACCACCCCGTAGGCTCGCGGGCCCACCGCTCGACCGCTCCAGGCGTGCCGACCGCGTCCGTCGGCACGAAGTTTACGGTGCATTTACGGTGTCTTTACGGTAAACTGCGGGCGATGGGTATTTCTAGTCCGGACAACCTGCGCATCAACACGACCGCTGAACTGCTGAAGGCGGTCGAGCTTGGCATCGTCGATAAGACGGAAGCGCGAAGCATGCTCGGTCTCGGGGTCAAGCGCGGGCGCCTGGCCAAGCTCCAGAATCGCGACGGAGGCCGCTTTGCCAAGGGAATGGTGCTCCCGTTCAATCGCTTTTCGGACGACGCCAAGGCGGCGATGCTCCATGGGCAGGAGCGTGCCACCAAGGAATCGCGCGACCACGTCACCACGGATGACCTGCTGCTCGGGCTGCTTCAGCGAGGGGGCTCACCTGCCGGAATCGCGCTCGCCAGCCTGGCGGTGAGCCTGGACAAGGTTGAGTCGGCGATCGCCGGGCTCTCACAGCGGGAACAGGCAGCAGAAGGCATCGGTACCACCGCGGAGCTCAAGAGCGTGGTTGAGTCCGCCTTCGAGTCCGTTGAGTACCCCGAGGAGATCGGCTCCGCCGAGCTCCTGCTGGCACTCGCCGAGGGCGACGGGACCGCCGCGGCAGCGCTCAGGCAGCTCGGAGTGTCAGCGGATGCGATCCGAGCCGCGGTCGAGGGCGAAAGGGCCTAACCCGTTCCAGGCTGGATCGCCTAGGCGGTCTTGCGCCAGGCCTCGGAGTACAGCCTCAGCGCCACCTGCGGCGACGTGCGCGACCGAACCTCGTCGTAGATAACCGTCGCCGCCTCCATCAGCTCGGGAAAGCCACCAAGGCCGCCGGACGCCAGCGCGGTCGGCCACTGGACCGTGTTCCAGACAACCGCCTCGAGCCCCACGCCGCTCATCTGCAGGCTGGCGTAGAGGTCGCGTGCCAGCTTGGTCAGCGGCCGCCGCACATTGGTGGCCAGGACCCCGGCGATCTTGTCCGCCACCCCAATCTCGAGGGCCAGGTGGATGGTGTCGGCGGTCACAGGCATCGACACGCCGTCGAGATAGGTGGGGATCACGGTCTTGGTGCTGAACCGCATCACGTTGCCGAGCGACTCCAGCGCCGGCCGGGTGTCGAGGATCAGGGTGTCGGCCACGTCCACCACAGGCGCAAACGTCCTCTCCAGCAGGTCGAGGGTGAGGTCGACACTGAAGGAGTTGCGGCTACCCGGGATCACCAGGATCCCCTCCTTGGTCTGGATCAGGGCGTCTTCGAGGGTGGACCGTCCAAGGAGGACGTCCTCGATCGTCGGCCCGGTGATGGGGACCTGCATCTGGGTGGTAAGCGAGATCGAGGGATCGAGGTCGACGACGATCACGGAGCCCTGAAGGCCGGCGGCGGCGGCAAGCGAAAATGACGTCGTGGTCTTACCGACGCCGCCCTTGCTACTCGCTACCGCGATGATCTCCGTCATGCAAACCTCGTCGGCCATGATAGCCGCCGCCCGAGGCGGGTCCGCGTGACTTCCGAGTTCCAGCCCAGCGACAGGCTGAAGGCGATCCTGGACCAGGCCAAGGTCAGGACCGCGGCCCAAGCCGCGGAGTACGCCAGGACTCGGGAGGCCAATTCCACCGACCTGGTCAATAAGGACGCCGCCCTGCCCGATCCCCGGGCGCTGGCGCGGATGTACCAGAGCGAGGATCTTCGCGCCAAGCTCACCGACGTCGAGACCCCAGCCGTCGCCGAGGCGCACGCGCAGCCGCCGGGATGGGACGCGTTGCCGGCACCGGCGCCCCGGCCGGGCGGCGGTGAGGCTGAGACATTGGCCGACGAGCGGGACGTCACATCGCGCCCCTCGATGACGCCGGCCCAGATGCGCGCGGTGATGGCCGAGCTGCAGGCGACGTTCCAGGTCTCCGATCGCAGCTACGAGACGTATGAGCTCTCGTCGCGCCCCCTGGACGACCTGCCCGTCATCAGCGAGGAGGAGCGCGAGCGCGAGCGCGCCGAGGCGATCGCTGCGCTTTCGGAGGGGAGTGGCGGCATCTGGCCGTCCCTCCTCGGCGCCGGGCTGGTCCTGGTGGTGGTGGTCATCTTCGTGCTGCTGGCGATCAACCATGTGGGACCGTTTACGCCGGCTCCCAATACGGTGGGGTCGCCGTCGCCGCAGGTGACGAAGTCGCCGTGACCGCGGGCGCCACCATGCCGGTGGCGGCGCTGGCCGCGGCCCAGGCGGCGATAGGCTTCATGCCCGACGCCGAGGGGCTGGCGCTGTTCGAGCTGGGCCGGCGGGCCGCCGCGATTGGCCCGCTGCTGGAGATCGGCAGCTACTGCGGTAAATCGGCGATCTACCTCGGGGCGGCGGCGCAGGCGGCGGGTATCCGAGTGTTCAGCATCGACCACCACCACGGATCCGAGGAGAACCAGCCGGGGCAGCAGTACCACGA
>JBARRR010000039.1:0-102908 GCA_049644325.1 Candidatus Dormiibacterota bacterium | reverse complement strand
TTGGTGTCGTTGTTGGCGATCGTGATGGCGTCACGGAGGCTGCAGGTCGGGGCCGGATTCCCGCAGTGGGTTAGATCGGCTGCCGCGTCGGCCGTTGTGTTGACCGTCATGCTGACGCCGTTGGCGGCCCGCGCGGGCTTGCCGGCGGCTAGGAGTAGCGCCAATCCCAAAGCCAGGACCAGTGCCGCGATGGTTGCCCAGGCGCGGCGCGACCGGGTTGGGATCAATGCATGCATAGGTATTCCTCCTCCAGGTGGCCGCCGCCCGGGGGTGGGGCGGGGTCCGGCCGCAGCCATCTTATGTCACCCGCGGCGGCCTCGCCAGCCCGAATCGAAGCTACAGCGGCGGCCTACTTGCCGTAGATGAAGCCCAGCAGCGGCCCCGCGTCGCTGTAGCTGACGTGCCTGGTGTCGACCTGGTTCCAGCCGTTGTAGTTCATCTCCGACACCGTGAAGCCGCCGGGGTCCACGCTCTCGACGTAGGCCACGTGACCCACGCTGCCATAGCCAGCGCCGTGGTTCCAGACCGCGACCGCCCCGGGCCGCGCCTGGTTGCCCTCGGGGTAGCCGTAAGCGCGGGCGTTGGCATACCACTCGTCGGCGTTGCCGAACCAGGGGATGCAACGGCGGTTGGCAACGTACCAGGTGCAATAGCCGTAGTCGAAGTGGTTGCCGCAAGCCCCGCCACCGTTGGTGGCGCCACCGCCGGAGCTGAAGCTGCCACCCGTGAAGCTCGGCGGTGGCGGTCGCATCGCGACGGCGATCTGGTTGTTGACGGTGGCAATCTGGCTTGCCAGGGCCTTCTGGTCGGCGTCGAGCTTGGCGACGTTGGCGTCGTGCTGGGCAACCAGGACCAGCTGCTTGGCGTTCTCCTCTGCCAGCTGCTGCTGGACCTGCTTGGCTGCGGCTTGTCTGTCCTTGAGCTCGGCGGAGAGCCGGCTGAGGTCGGCCTCCTGGGCCTTGAGCTTGCGGGCGGTGTCGCTGATGCGGCGGTTGATGGTGGCGGAGGCCATGACGTTGTTGATCAGGTCGCCGAAGCTGGTCGAGCTGAAGATCAGCGCCAGCTGGTCGTCGGCGGACATCGTCTTGTACTGGCCACGGGTCATCTCGTCGAGGAGGGCTCGCTGATGGGCGATCTCTTTGCGGGTGGCATCGATACGGCCAGTGACGGTGGAGATCTGGCGCTTCAGGTCGGTCAGGTAGGCGGCGTTGTGGTTGAGCTCGTTCTGGAGGTTGTTGACGGCGTCCTCCGCCTCAAGCAGCGCAGCCACCTCGGCGGCGCGCTCGGGTCCCAGGCCGGCCGACTGCGACTGTAGCGCCTGGCGCTTCGCCTGGAGCGCGCTGACCTGGTCCGCCATGGCGGGCATCTGCGCCAGCGGTGTGGCCAGGGCGACCAGGCAGGCCGCGAGCAGGCGAGCTTTGAATCCCAGGATTGTGTCCTCCGTGAGGGCGCGTTGCTGAAGTGGCTGCTACGACGTTGCTGTATTGGAGACCGCGCTTTCCCTTCCCGTTGGGGGACCGTGGAAGCCGGCCCGGGCGCGGAGGTTTTGGCTACCGTAACACCGGTTCCAGGGCCTGGCAAGGGGCGGTCGGCAGGCGCGACCGGCCGGTCAAGCCGCTACAGCGGGTCGACGTCCACCATCACGCCGCGCCCCTCGGGAAGCAGCCCCAGCACCGGGCCTAGGTCCGCGCCCTTGATCGTCAGCGACCAGCGGTATTCGCCGCGAAGGCGATGGATGAAGGCCGGACTGGGTCCCAAAACCGTGACGCCGGCGGCGTCGACCCGGGCCAACCCGCCGTGCAATGACTCCGCGTAGCCCGTCGCCAGCCGCTTGGCGTCGTGTTCCTCGGCGGCTGAGACGGTGACCTCGATGAGTCGGCTGAAGGGCGGGAAGTTGAGGGCCTCGCGCACCGCCAGCTCCTCGGCGAAGAAGCCGTGGTAGTCATGCTGGACGCCGAAGCGGATGGCGTAGTGGTGAGGGTTCATGGTCTGGACCGCCGCCCCTGCCCCGCTGCGTCGTGCCCTGCCGGCGACCTGGACCAGCGAGGCAAAGGTGTCCTCGGCGGCCCGGTAGTCGGGATACCCGAGCGCCTGGTCGGCATCGATCACGCCCACCAGCCCCACCCTGGGCAGGTCCCAGCCCTTGGCCACCAGCGACGTCCCCACCAGGATGTCGGCCCCGCCACGGGAGAAGTCATCCCAGATGCCGTAGTAGGAGTCCCGGGTGCGCGCCGTGTCGCGGTCGAGGCGCAGGGTCCGGGCGTCGGGGAAGAGCCGCTGGGCTTCGGCCTGGATCCGCTCGGTGCCGAACCCGACGGTGCGCAGGTCACGCGCCTCGCACTTGGGACATCGCTGGGGCAGCGCCTGGCGGTGGCCGCAGTAGTGGCAGGCCAGGCTCTTGGTTACGCCGTGGTATACCAGCGACACGCTGCAGTTGGGGCAGCCGACGGCCTCCCCGCACTTGCGGCAGCGTGCGAACCATGCCAGGCCGCGGCGGTTGAGATACAGGATCACCTGGCCGCCGGAGGCCAGCTCGTCGCGAGTGCGCTGCGCCAGTCGCTCACCGATGGGACGGGCCAGGCTCCAGCTGTCGTCCTTGCGCATGTCGACGATCTCGATCTCGGGTAGCGGCTCGCCGCCATACCGCTGGGGCAGCTCCAGCACCCGCGCGCCCCGGAAGGAGCCCTCGGCGCGGCCGTGGCTGTCGTAGCTGACCACGGTGGGGGTGGCACTGCCGAGCAGGACGGTTGCGCCGGTCAGCTCGCCCAGCTTGTGGGCCACGGTGACGGCGTTGTAGCGCGGCACCCGGAGCTGCTTGTAGGTACTGGAGTGCTCCTCGTCGACGATGACCAGCCCGAGGTTGGGGATGGGGGCGAAGATCGCGGCCCGTGGGCCGATCGCGATCATCGCCTCGCCGGCGCGAAGCCGCCGCCATTCGTGGGCCCGCTCGCTGGGCGTCAGCCGGCTGTGGAACACCGCGATGTTTCCCGCGAAACGCTCGGCGAAGCGCCCCGTGACCTGGGGCGTGAGCGAGACCTCGGGGACCAGCACGATGGCGGCGCGGCCAAGCGCCAGGCAGGCGGCCAGCGCCTCGAGGTAGACCTCGGTCTTGCCGCTGCCGGTGACGCCATGGAGCAAGATGCGGCCCCCGTCATGCGACGCCAGGGATTCCTTGATGGCCGCCGCAGCCGCGTCCTGCTCGGGGTTCAGCTGCGCCGCCGGGCGCGCCCCGGCCGGGTCGGCGGCCAGGCTGCGGTCGCGGCTGGTGACCTTGGGGCCCCTGGCCCGCTTGCTGCCGACCTTGAGGGAGCGCACCCCGGGAGGGATCATGGCCCGCACTGTCTCGGCCAGAGGTGCGGCGTAGTAGTCGGAGATCCAACGGGCCAGCTCGACCTGGTGTTCCAGCAGCAGCGACGGCTCCTCCGCCAGCGCCTCGATGGGGCGCGGCGAGGGATGGTTCGACTTCGGGCTGAGGCCAAGGACGAAGCCGGTCACGGTGCGCTTGCCAAAGGGCACCACCACCCGGGCTCCCTCGCGTACGTCCCCCGCCAGCTCATCCGGCACGGCATAGGTGAAGGCGCCGGTTGCCGGCCCGGTCCGGCGATCCACGATGACCTCCGCGTACAGCGTCACAGGCTTGCTGGCCCGGCAGCCCCGGGCCGCCTCAGGACGGTGACTCCTCCCCCCGGCGGAACCAGCCGAAGAGCCCCCGCCGCCGCTCCGGCGCACCGGGTATCACACGGGAGCGCGTCCCCGCGGGCGCGTCGTTGACCGCCTGCAGCTGGGCGCGCGGTGGCGGGGCGATCGTCGGCGCCGGGGCGCGGGTGACGTGCTCGGGGGCGGCCCTGACCAGCTCCCACATGTGTGCCGCCACTTCCATGTACGCCGTGGCCGCGGGGTTGGCGACGCCGGTCGCCACCACCGGGACACCGGTCAAGGATCCCTCGGCGACCCGCACGGTGTACGGGATGTAGGGCTGGAAGACCCGGGTTGCGGGCAGCAGGTGGAGGGCCTCCACCAGCTCGCGGCTGAAGTTGGTGCGGGCGCTGACGAAGGTGGGCAGCAGGCCCATCAGCTCGAGCTCCGGGTTGAGGTGCTCCTGGGCCAGGCGGATGGCGTGGGCCAGCTGGCGCAGGCCGCTGAGGGCGAAGCCCGACACCTGCAGCGGAATCATCACCCAGCGCGAGGCGGCAAAGCCGTTTACGGTGTGGAAGCCGAGGTTAGGTGGCAGGTCGATCAGGATCACGTCGAAGTTCTGGGCCGCCGGTTGCTGGAGCAGGGTGCGAACGATGTACTCCTTGCCCACGCTGCCCAGCAGCTCTTGCTCGGCGGCGAAGAGCTCCATGTGCGCCGCCACCAGGCTGACGCCGTGGAAGTTGGTCCGCTGGATCGCCGGCTCAAGGGTGTCGAGCCGGCCCGACATCAGGTGGTAGCTCGACCACCTGATCGCGCTCAGCTCGACGCCGAAGGCCTGCGCCAGGTTGCCCTGGCCGTCCATGTCCCAGGCCAGCACGTTGAGGCCCTGTCGACCCATGGCCACGGATAGGTTGGCGACGCTGGTGGTCTTGCCCACGCCCCCCTTTCCCGAGGCGACGCTGATGACGGCTGTGGCCACGGTGAGCTCCTCAGCCCCGGCCCTGGGTCAGGTACATCACCGCCAGGACCAGGAGGAACAGCAGGAAGAGGAAGGCGAACGCCCGCGGGTCGGTGATCGGCTCGTCGTCCGGGTGCTTCGAGGGCACCGGCTCGATGTCGGACAGGTGCGGCTCGACGTCCGCTCCCGGGTCGTCCTCGGCCATCAGGACACCGCCTCCTTGGAACCGCTGGTATCGCCGGGCCGGAGCAGTAGGAGGGCCGCGTCGAGAATGCGGTCGGCAATCTCATCCTTGGCCGCGCGCCCGACCTCGCGGCGCTCCGTGCGCGTGATCAGGGTCACGGCGTTGTCGGGGCTGCCCATCCCGATCTCCGGGTCGGACACGTCGTTGGCCACGATCATGTCGAGGCCCTTGGCCATCAGCTTCTCCTGCGCGTGGGCGACGACATCGTGGGTTTCGGCGGCGAAGCCGATCTTGACCAGCCGGCGCCCCTGGCCGGGTGGGATCGAAGCCAGGATGTCGGTGGTGTTCTCGAGCTCCAGGGCCCCGGGCATCTTGGTCTTGCTGAGCTTGGTCCCGGCGCGCTGTCGCGGACGGAAGTCGGCGACGGCGGCTGCCATCACCAGCAGGTCGGCGGCGCCAACCTGGGTGGTCACCGCCTCCAGCATCTCCTCCGCGGTCTCGACCTGGACGCGGTCGACGCCGGCGGCGACCGGCATTCCCGTGGTGGTGACCAGTATCGTGCGCGCGCCGCGAGCCTCGGCGACGGCAGCCAGCGAATGGCCCATCAAGCCGCTGGAATGGTTGCCGAGGAAACGTACGGGGTCGAGCGGCTCCCGGGTGCCGCCGGCGGTGACGACCACGGTCAGGCCGGCCATGTCGCGAACGCCGGGGAGCGCGTCGCGCATGGCGCGCAGGATCAGCTCGGAGTCCGCCAGGCGGCCGATGCCCACGTCTCCCGAGGCCAGGCGCCCCTCGACCGGCCCGGCGAAGCTCACCCCCCGCTGCCGTAGGGTGTCGACGTTGGCGCCGGTGGCCGGCTGCTGCCACATGCGCGAGTGCATCGCCGGAGCTAGCACCAGGGGGGCGTTCGAGGCCAGGACGGTGGTGCTGACGATCTCGTCGGCCAGGCCATGGGCTAGCTTGGCGATGACGTTGGCGGTCGCCGGCGCCAGGACGATGGCCTCGGGCCAGTCGCTTAGCGCGATGTGCGCCTCACCGCCCTCGGCCTGGGCGCGCTGGGGTCCGAGGAGGTCGCTGGCGACAGGGTTGCCTGAGAGCGCCTCGAAGGTCAGCGGGGCGATGAACCGCGTCGCCTCAGGAGTCATGGCCACCCGCACCTCGGCGCCGGCCTGGACCAGGAGGCCGACCAGCTCTGCGATCTTGTACGCCGCTATGCCGCCGCAGACGCCGACCAGGATGCGACGTCCCCCGAAGGCGCGGTGCGCAAGGTAAGGATTCACTGCTGGGTCCCGCGTCGGCGATTGATCACATCCAGAATCTGGCTCGCGGCGCGGTCGATGTCGTCGTTCACGACGACCACGTCGTATCGGTCAGAGTATCCCATCTCCATCTCGGCGTCAGATGCGCGACGGGCAAGGTCGGCGGCGTCTTCGGTAGCCCGCTCGGAGCGCCGTCGGGCCAGCTCCTCCATGCTCGGCGGGGCCAGGAAAATGCGCAGCGCCCCCGGCACCAGCTGATGGATCTGCTCCGCGCCCTGGACATCGATGTTGAGAGCGATGTCCCTGCCCGCTTCCAGCGCGTCCTCGACGCGGGCGCGGCCGGTGCCCGACCGGTGGCCATGCACGTTGGCCCACTCCAACAGCTTGCCGCCCTCCACCAGGCGGTCGAACTCCTCATCGGAGACGAAGGTGTAGTCCACCCCATCCTTCTCACCAGGCCGCGGCTGGCGGGTGGTGTAGGAGACGCTGTAGCTGAGACTCGGGTCGAGCTCGAAGACTCGTTTGAGCACGCTGTCCTTGCCCACCCCGCTGGGGCCGGAGAGCACCACCAGCAGCCCGCGGCGATGCGGCGCATCGGCGTTGCTCACGGTCGGCCGGCCGCCCAGACCTCACTCACCGTCGAGGTGCCTCCGGGGTCCCGTATGTCTCCGACCGCAGGGCCTCGAGCAGGGCGGTGAAGTCGGCGGGTCGGGGCGCGCTGAACTCCATCGGCTCCCCAGTGCGTGGGTGACGCAGCTGCAGGCGGTGCGCGTGCAGGGCGGGGCGACCGATGCGCGGGTCGCCCGTCACGCTGCCGTAGGTGGCGTCGCCCACCAGGGGATGGCCGATGGCAGCGAGGTGGACCCGGATCTGGTGGGTGCGGCCGCTGCCCAGGGTGACCTCGAGGTAGCTCGCCCCCTGGAACGACTCCAGGATGGCGAACGTGGTGCTGGCAGCGCGGCCACCCTCGACCACCGCCATCCGCTGGCGGTTGCGGGGGTCGCGGCCGATGGGCGCCTCGATCGCCCCGGGACCCTTGACCTGCCCCTTGGCCACCGCCAGGTAGACGCGGTGGACCCGGCGCTCGGCGAGGTCGGCGGACAGCCGGCGATGAGCGTCGTGGTGGCGGGCCACCACCATCAGCCCGCTGGTGCCCTTGTCGAGGCGGTGGACGATGCCCGGGCGCTGGGGATCCCCGATGGTGGGCCAATCCGTGTGCCGCGCCAGAAGCGCGTTGACCAGGGTGCCGGTGAGCTGTCCCGCACCGGGGTGCACCACCATCCCGGCGGGCTTGTTGACCACCAGCATGTCCTCATCCTCGTAGACCACGTCCAGCGCGATCGCCTCCGCCTGTGGCAGGGCAGGCACCTGGTCTGGCACCACCACCTGGACGCGGTCGCCGGCCGCCAGCGCCCGGCTGGCGCGGGCAGGCCGGCCGTTGACGGTGATAGCGCCGTCCCTGGCCAGCCGGGCCGCCACCGTCCGCGAGGGCAGCACGCCGGCATCGGCGAGGAAACGGTCGAGGCGAGGCTGAGCTTCGGCGGCCACCAGCTCGGTGGCGCGGGCGACGGTCACCCGGCCTCCTTGCCAGTGCTGGGGCGCACCGAGAAACGCCATGCCAGGATGACCGCGCCGACCACGATCGCCGAGTCTGCCAGGTTGAACACGGGCCAGAAGCGCAGGTCGATGAAGTCGGTGACCGAGCCGAAAACGACGCGGTCCAGGGCGTTGCCCAGGGCGCCGCCCAGGATCAGGCCCAGGGCCACCCGTGTCCAGACCTCGGACCGAGGGACGCGCCGGTAGTACCAGACGATGGCCACGGTCGCGATCAGGGCAAAGACCAGGAACAGGTTGCCCAGGGAGGGCGCCAGGCTGAAGGCGGCGCCGGTGTTCTGGGCATGGTCGATGTAGACCAGGCCGCCCGCCAGCGGCCGGCTGCCGCCAAGGGGGATGTACAGCGCCACGGCGTACTTGCTGACGCGGTCAACCACGAAGGTAGCGCAGGCGACTCCCACCAGGAGGAGGGGGCTGCCGGCTTGAGTGGTGCTGGGCACGGGCATCTCTCCCTCGCGGGAGCCTGGAGGCCGAAGCCCCCTAGTGATGGTTCTCTTTGGACTTGCAGGAAACGCACTGCTCGGCGAAGGGCAGCGCCTCCAGCCGCTCCGCCGGGATCGGTTGGCCGCAGGTCACGCACTGGCCGTAAGTGCCGTCGTCAAGCCGCACGAGCGCCAACTTCACGGCCTCTCTCATGTGCTCGAGCTGGTCGATGACCGCCAGGTTCCGCTCCGTTTCCGAGGTCTCGCTGGCGGCCTCACCGACGTGGTTGCCGTAACCCGCGTATTCGTCCTTCTCCTGGCGTGACGCTTCGCGAGCTTTTTCCAGCTCGTTCAGCTCGCCGTCAAGACGACTCAGGTGCGACACCAGCTCCTGGCGCGCACGCACCGTATCCACCGCCGCGTTACTCAATGATGACCTCGAAGTAGGCTCGAAATGGGCTCGAAATGGGTGCGTGGCACCCACGTTCGGCACAGACCGCGAGTATACACCGGCGAGTTCAGCCCGAGATCAGGGCGCCGGGGCCAGAAAGGTGCTGTCGAGGTCTCCCGGCCGGCGCGCGCCAACCAGGGCCAGGGTCAGGTCGAGCTCGGCCACCAGGGCCTTGATGACGTCCTCGACGCCGGCCTGGCCGCCAACCGCCAGGCCCCAGATGTAGGGCCTTCCGATGAACACCGCGTCGGCGCCGAGGGCGATGGCCTTGACCACGTCGGCGCCGCGCCTGATGCCGCTGTCCATCAGCACCGGGAAGCCCTGGCCGGCGGCGGCCCGAACATCGGGAAGGGCGTCAAGAGCCGCAATGGCGCCGTCGACCTGGCGGCCGCCATGGTTGGAGACGATGACGCCGTCGAAACCCGCCTCGATCGCCAGCCTGGCGTCCTCCGCCCCGAGGACGCCCTTGGCCAGGATCGGGAGGCTTGTCAGCTGCCGCAACCAGGCGCAGTCGGCCCAAGTCAGGCCGAGGTTGGGGAACATGCTGACCCACTTGGCCCCGGCGGCGAGCAGGTTGTCCTCCGGCGTCTCGTCGAGGCGGCTGCGGAAGACAGGGTCGCTGGTGAACTGGGCGATGCCCTTACCCGCCAGGAAGGGCAGGAAGGCGGAGTTGCGCAGGTCGCGGTCGCGCCAGCCGATGTGCAGCGTGTCAAGGGTGAGGACGATGGCCGAGTAGCCCGAGCCCTCGGCACGCCCGACCAGGCTCTCCACCACCTCCCGGTCGTTGACCCAGTACAGCTGGTACCAGCGAGGACTGTCGCCCATCGCCGCGGCGATGTCTTCCATCGAGGTCGAGGCCGCGGTGCTGACGGTCATCGGGATCCCGGTGGCGGCCGCGGCGTGCGCCACCGGCAGCTCGCCCTCCGGGTGGACGATGCCCTGCACGCCCACCGGCGCGAGCAGGATCGGCGCCGGGGACGCTGTTCCCAGCACGGTCGTGGCAAGGTCGCGCGTCTGCGTGCCGCGGAGCATCTTGGGGCGCAGCCGCCTCCGGTAGAAGGCCTCCAGGTTGGCGCGCATGGTGGCCTCGGTGCCGGCGCCGCCGGCGACGTAGTCGTAGGCGGGTTTCTCCAGCTTCTCCCGGGCGGCGGCCTCCCAGGCGTCGTACCCGACCGGCCACTCGCCCCCACCGATGGCGTAGGCCTGCGCCAGCGTGGCTTCGCCCAGGGTGGATTCGCCCAGCGGGGGCTCGCCCAGCTCGGTCACGCCACGGCGGCTCCGACACGCCGCAGCGCCAGCCAAAGTGACTCGCGCTCCAGCGGCTGGTCGACAACGTGCGCGCCGGCCGGCAGCTCGCCGTCCGCCGCCGCCAGCGACACCGCCAGGGTCTCGCGCTGGATGTAGTCCGCCCACTCCGTGAAGACCCGGGTCAGGTCGCCGTCGACACGGTACCAGACCTCAATGCGGTCGTCGATGTTGAAGCCCGCGTCCTTGCGCGCGCCCTGGATGCGGCGCACCACCTCGCGGGCCAGGCCCTCGCGGCGCAGCTCCGGGGTGACCTCGGTATCGAGCTTGACCTCGTGGCCGTCGCTGGTGGCGTACTGCAGTGACTTGAGGTTGAGCTCGTCCAGCACGATCGCCTCCAGCTCGCGGTCCAGCTCCGGGCCAGGAACGGTGGCCCCCTTCAGTGGCTGCCGGACCTTGAGGTTGGCGCGGTCGCGTTCCTTGTGGCCGGCTTCGACGATTCGCCGGGCCCGTCCCATCTCCTGGGAGAGGTGGCGGTCGATCGCCGCCGCGTCCGCCTCGGGCCAGAGGTCGAGGTGCACCGAGTCAGCCGCGCCGGCGAGGCCCCGGGCCAGGTTGAGATACAACTCGTCGGCCAGGAAGGGCGTGAAGGGCGCCAGCAGCCGCGAGAGCGTGATCAAGGTCTCGTGCAGCGTCTGGTAGGCGCTGAGCTTGTCGGCGTCTGACTCCGACTTCCAGAATCGCCGCCTGGAGCGGCGCACGTACCAGTTGGAGAGGTCTTCGACGAAGCCTTGGATGGCACGCCCAGCGCCGGTGGCGTCGAGGTCCTCGAGCTCGTTCGTCACCCGCTCGACCGTCTGGCTCAGCTGGGACAGCAGCCAGCGGTCCAGCAGCGCTCGCTCGGCCACCGGGACGGCGGCCTCGGCGCCGGGCCTGAAGCCGTCGATGTTGGCGTACGTCACGAAGAAGGAGTAGGTGTTCCACAGCATCCGGAAGAACCCGGCTACGACCTCGCCGAACGTCTTGGGCGCGACCCGGTACTCGTTCCCGACCGCCACTGCGGTGTAGAAATACCAGCGCAGGGCGTCGGCGCCGTAGGTGTCCATCATCTCGATGGGGTCGACGACGTTCCCCTTCGACTTGCTCATCTTCTTGCCGTCCTTGTCCACCACGTGGCTGGGAACGACGCAGCTGCGGTACGAGCTCTGGCCACTGACCTGGGTCGAGATCGCCAGCAGGCTGTAGAACCAGCCCCGGGTCTGGTCGATGGCCTCACAGATGAAGTCAGCCGGGAACTGTTCCTCGAAGGTCTCCTGGTTCTCGAAGGGCCAGTGGTACTGGGCATACGGCATCGCCCCCGAATCGAACCAGACGTCGATGACGTCGACGACACGCTTCATGGTGCCGCCGCACTTCTCGCAGGGAAGCGTGACCTCGTCGATGTAGGGGCGATGGAGATCGGCGTCTGGCGCCAGGCCCAGCTCGGCGGCGGAGCCCACGCAGAGCCTGTGGTCGCACTCTTCGCACTCCCAGACCGGCAGCGGCGTGGCCCAGTAGCGGTAGCGCGACAGGCTCCAGTCGACGTTGTTCTCCAGCCAGTCGCCCATCCGGCCCTCTTTGATGTGCTCAGGGACCCATCGGATCGAGCGGTTGTTGGCCACCAGCTCGTCCCGGCGGTTGCTGGTGGCGATGAACCAGGAGTCCAGCGCGTAATAAAGGAGGGGGGTGCCGCAACGCCAGCAGAACGGATAGGTGTGGCGGATGGTGCCCTTCTTGTAGAGCAGTCCGCGGGCCGCCAGGTCCTTCATGATCTCGATGTCGGCGTCCTTGACCCACATCCCCGCGAAGGGCTGGACCTCCGGCAGGAAGCGGCCCCGCGTGTCGATGACGTGGCGGACGGGGATGCCCTTCTCGATGGCCAGCCGGAGGTCGTCCTCCCCGTAGGCGGCCGCGGTGTGCACGATGCCGGTCCCCTCCTGGACGTCGACGAAGTCGGCCTCGACCACGAAAAAGGCCGGCTCCTTGGGCACCAGGTACTCGTAGAGCGGCTTGTAGGTCTTGCCCACGAGGTCCTTGGAGGTGAGCTTCTCGAGCACCTCGTACTTCTCCTCGAGGACATCGAGCCGAGCCTCCGCGAGGATGATGTTGATCGGCTCCTCCGTTTCGGGAGCGCCAGGGCGATGCGTGCTGACCTTGACGTAGTCGATGTCGGGGCCGACGGCCAGGGCGACGTTGCCGGGCAGGGTCCAGGGCGTGGTGGTCCAGGCTATGAAATACGTGTTGGGCTGGTCGTTGAGCTCGAAGAGGACGTGCAGGCTGGGGTCCTTGACGTCGTCCTCGTACCCCTGGGCCAGCTCGTGGGAGCTCAGCGGCGTCATGCACCGGGGGCAGTAGGGCACCACCTTGAAGCCCTTGTAGAGCAGCTCCTGGTCCCACATGTTCTTCAGCAGCGACCACACCGACTCCATGTAGGGCGTCTCGTATGTGATGTAGGGATGGTCGAGGTCGAGCCAGAAGCCGACTCGGTGGGTGAACTCGACCCACTCCTTGATGTAGCGGTTGCCCGACTCCTTGCACTTCTGGTTGAACCTGTCGATGCCGTAGGCCTCGATGTCCAGCTTGCTGGTGAAGCCCAGCTCCTTCTCCACCTCGACCTCCACGGGCAGGCCATGGGTGTCCCAACCCCCCTTGCGGACAACCCGGTGGCCGCGCATCGTCTTGTAGCGCGGGAAGAGGTCCTTGAAGGCCCGCGCCAGGACGTGGTGGAGGCCAGGGAGCCCGTTGGCGGTCGGTGGTCCCTCGTAGAAGACCCAGTTCTTGTCCTTGGGCCGCTCCTCAACCGATCGCTGGAACACGCGGTTGGCCTCCCAGAAGGTGCGCACCCGACGCTCCACGTCGGGGAAGCTGACCCTGCTGTCAACGGGCTCGAAAACCGATTCGGTCGGTTCAGTCATGGGCTGGTCCGGCCGCGCCGGCTAGATGCCGAATCCGAAGCCGCCGGCCCCCGGCGCGATCAGGCCCAGGACGAACTGCATCGCGATGATCACCAGCATCGGCGAGATGTCGAGAACGCCGCCGATCGGAGGTATCAGTCGACGCACCGGGGCCAGCACCGGCTCGGTCACCTCGAACAGGAAACGGGGGATGCCGGAGCTCCAGTCGCGCACGAAAAACGAGCCCAGCGCCCGCGCGATGATGAGCAGGGTGTAGACCTGCACAATCGCTGCAATGATGGCGATCACGCCTCGACCTCGTGGTGGTGGTCGTGATGCGACCCGAATAGCGCGGTTCCCACGCGCACGATGGTAGCGCGCTCCTCAATCGCCACCTCTAGGTCGGCGCTCATGCCCATGGACAGGTGGCGCAGGGGGGAAAAATCGCCCGTCGCGTCGAGCTCTTCCTTGAGGCGGCGAAGGGCGGCGTAGTGGGCCCGGGCAGCCGCCGCGGAGGCCTCCAGGACCCCCATCGTCATCAACCCCTGGACTTCGAGGCCGCCGAGCTGGCGCAGCAGGGGGTAGGCGGCACGCACCTCGTCAGGTCCGAAGCCGAACTTGGCGGGGTCGCCGGCGATGTTGACCTCCAGCAGCGCTGGGACCACCATCTCGTCCTCGGTGGCCCTCTGGGCGACCGCCTCGGCGAGGCGCACGCTGTCAACCGACTCGATCATGGCGAAGGGTCCGGCCGCCTGGCGCACCTTGTTCCGCTGGAGGTGGCCGATCATGTGCCACCTGAGCGGGTCGTGTACCGCCATCGAAACTGCCGCCATCTTGGGGATGGCCTCCTGCACCCGGTTCTCGCCAAACAGGCGCTGCCCCGCCTCAGCCAGCTCGATGACCTGCTCCACCGAGGCGTACTTGCTGGCCGCCACCAGCTCCACCTCACCGGCCGTCCGGCCAGCGCGTTCGGCCGCGACGGCGATCCGCACCCGGACCTCGGCGAGGCGATCCGCCGCGCTCAGTGGTAGTGGTCGGATTGGGGCCAGGCGGGCTTGTCCAGGGCGACCACCGCGGCGGCCCGGAAGGAGGTGCCGTCGCGCCGGAAGCTGGGCAGCTCCGGGTCCTCAAAGGTGCACCTGGCGACGGCGTCGATGTTACGGTCCTGCACCCGGGCGTCGAGCAGCTGCTGCCGCAGCGCCCCGGCGATGTCGAACCGGGTGGCCGCCATGTCGGCGTCGGCGGACACGTGGGCGCCCAGGTCCGCCGAGAAGGCGGCCTGGACGACGTCGGGGCCGACCTCGTAACAGGCGGCGCAGATCCCCGGCCCAATCCCGGCGCGGATCTCGCTGGCCTTGCCGCCGGACTCCTTGACCAGGCGGGCCAGGGCCCGCGCCAGGATTCCCCCCACCGCGCCGCGCCAGCCGGCGTGCACGATCGCCACCATCTGCGACTCCGGCTCGAGGAGGATCACCGGGAAGCAGTCGGCGGCGGTGAGCAGCAGCGGCCACGGCTCCTCGGTGATGAGGCCGTCGGTGTGGGGCACGCGGTTGCCGGGGCCACAGTTCTCGCAGAGGTGGACCACGGCCACGGTGGCGCCGTGGACCTGGTCGGCGGTGATCGTCAGCTCGGGGTCGAAGCCGACCTCCGCGCCCAGCGCGCGCAGGCGGGCCCTGCCGGCATCGGTCTGCAGCGCCGGCCAGGCGAAATCGCCGTGGGCGCGGGTGGTGAACCCGTGGTGCAGACCGGCGTCGCTGAGCAGGGGGACGCGCAGCACGGTGGGCGCACTGGCGGGGGCAGTCATGCCCCAATCATCGCTCCGACTATTCGGTCCCGGCGAGGATCACCGACGCCACCAGCTCGGGGTCGTCGGTCATGGGGACGTGGCCACAGCCGGGGAGGCTGATCCAGACGTGCGATGCCGGCAGCTGGTCTCGGCGGCGGGCAACCACGGGGGGATGGATCATGTCACGGGTGCCGAACGCCACAGTCACTGGGACGCTGATGCCCTGGCCGCCGCCGAATCGATTCTGCCTGAGCCCTTCGAGAGCACGATCCCAGTCGGGGCAGCCCGCGAGCAGCTCCGATGACTCAAGGGCAAAGTCGGCACTCATCCTCCAGGGTCGTGCGTAGATGCTCAGCATCAGCGCGGTCCGCCCCGCTGGGGACCCCAGCGCCGTCGCCAGTGGTGCCAGGCGGGCCATCGCGAGCCGGTGGGCCGAGTCGAGGAGGAAGTGGGACGATCGGGGCTGTCGCGCCCAAAGGCCGGCCGGGGACAGTGCCACCACCGAGCGCGTGGAACCCCGCTTGGCGGCTTCCAGCGCGACCCATCCGCCCAAGGAGAGCCCCGCGATGTCGAAGGGTGCAGTCACTCCCAGGTCCTCCATCGCCTCCGGCAGCAGCTCGGCGTAATGCATCGGGGTGGGAAGGCCGTCGCTCAGCGACTTGGTCTCGCCGAAGCCGGGAAGGTCCACCGCGACCACCCGCCGCCTTCGCGCCAGGCGGTCCATGATCGGCAGCCAGGCGCGCTTTGACATCCCGATGCCGTGGACCAGGACCAGCGGCCTCCCCTCCCCCTTCTCGATGTGGGCCCAAGCCATGGGGCGAATGATATTGGCGCCTGGTCGAGGCAGTTTGCGCCCTACTTGATCCCCTGCTTGCTCAGCAGCTGGTCGATCTCCTTCTTGACCTCGGTCAGGTCACGGAACTGGCGGTAGACGCTGGCGAAGCGCACATAGGCCACGTCGTCGATACGGCGCAGGTGCTCCATGACCAGCTCGCCGATCTCGCGCGACGGGATCTCCATCTTGCCGGTCGCGCGCAGCGCCGACTCGATCTCGTCGATCGTGTTCTCGATCGTCGATGGGGAGACGTCGCGCTTCTCACAGGCGGTCATCAGGCCGTCGAACATCTTCTGGCGGTTGAAGTCCTCGCGGCGGCCGTCCTTCTTAATAACGTAGAAGGGGATGTTCTCGACGCGCTCGTAGGTGGTGAAGCGTTTCTCGCAGTCGAGGCACTCGCGCCGGCGCCGGATGGCCTCACCGGTGTCCGAGTCACGAGAGTCGACGACCTTCAGCTCCTCGTGACCACAATATGGACACTTCACGAGCTGGGCGCCTCTGGGGATAAAGGCAACATGTTGTAGTACGCCCGGATCGTAGCACAGCAAATTGTGCCTCACGGGTCCCCCGGCGGAAACGCTTGGGGCGGGTCCAGCCCGCCCCGGTCAGGCTACCTTCGGTTTCTCAGGAATGCCGGTATGTCCAGGTCGTCGGAATCGAAGGTCTGCGTCGACTCCTTCTCGGCGCCGGCAGGTACCGGCCGCGCCGGCTCGTAAGCCGAGGCGGCGGCCTCCTCGTCGCCCGCGAAGGCGTCCATCTGGCCGTTCCGCTCGCCGCTGTACGAGGTGGCGATCACGGTGACCTTGATCTCACCCTGCATCCGTTCGTCGATTACGGTGCCGAAGATGAGGTTGCCGTCGGCGCCGGCCGCCTCGCGTACCAGTTGGGCCGCCTGGTCGATCTCGAACAGAGCGAGGTCGGGGCCGCCGGTGATGTTGAGCAGGATGCCGCGGGCGCCGTCGATGGTGGTCTCCAGCAGCGGGCTGCTGATGGCTGCTTTGGCGGCGTCGGTGGCGCGGCTGTCGCCGCTGCCGAAGCCGATGCCCATCAGGGCCGCGCCCTGGCCCGACATGATCGTTTTGACGTCGGCGAAGTCGAGGTTGATCTCGCCCGGGAAGACGATCAGGTCGGAGATGCCCTGGACCCCCTGGCGGAGGACGTCGTCAGCGATCTTGAAGGCGTCGCGCATCGAGGTCTTCTTGTCGACCACCTCCAGCAGCCGCTGGTTGGGCACGGTGATCATCGTGTCGACCCGCTCGTGGAGCTGCTCCAGCCCGTCGCCGGCAACCTCCTTGCGGCGGGCGCCCTCGAAGAGGAAGGGCTTGGTGACGACGCCGATCGTCAGGGCCCCACCCTGCTTGGCGATCTCCGCCACCACCGGGGCGGCGCCGGTGCCCGTGCCCCCGCCCATGCCCGCGGTGATGAAGACCATGTCGCAGTCCTTGAGCAGGTCGGTGAGCTCCTGCCGCGACTCCTCGGCCGCCTCCATGCCCTTGTTGGGGTCACCCCCCGAGCCCAGGCCACGGGTCAGCTTCTTGCCGATGTTCAGCTTGACGTGGGCCTCCGAGCTGTGCAGCGCCTGGAGGTCGGTGTTGACCGCCACGAACTCGACACCCCGGAGCTTGGACCGGATCATCCGGTTGACCGCGTTGCCTCCGGCGCCACCGACCCCCACCACCTTGATGCGGGCGTTGCCGTCGATGGTCCTGTCGATCTCTCTGGCCATGGGATCCTCCTCAACTCCTGAGTCGTCCGCGGCTCTCCCAGCCACCTCCGACTCGCCCGAAACCATGACCTCAGGGTCCGGAGGGGCAACTCCTCCGAGGCCCTTTAGCCTCATCTGTCGCTCGAAATCAGAAAAAGTCACGTAGCCATCTCAAGGTCTTCTGGTAAGCGTCCTGCAGGCTTTGTGCACCCGCTCCGTCTGAGGCGTGGGACGGCGTCGTGAGCTTTGCGCCCCACTTTATCAGTCCGACCGAGGTCGCGAAAGATGGGCCGGCAACTTTGTCGGACATACCCCGAATCTTGATCGGCGTGCCCACCCTGACGGGCAGGTCGAGGACCTCCGCGGCGAGGTCGGGAAGGCCCAAAAGCTTCGCCCCTCCACCGGTCAGGACCAGCCCGCCGGGGAGCAGGCCCTGGAGCCCGCTGGACCCGATTTCGGCCTTGATCATCTCGATGATCTCCCGGGCGCGGGGGCCGATTATCTCCGCCAGGTAGGCGCGCGGGACGCCCTGGACCTTGTCCGAGCCGATGGGCTGGATGTCGATCACCTCGTCCCGCGGGATCAGCTGGGGCAGGGCGTGGCCGTAGTTGATCTTGGCCGCCTCGGCGTCGGTGAGGCTGGTGCGCAGCCCGATGGCGAGGTCGTTGGTGACGTGGTTGCCGCCCACCGGCAGGACGGCGGTGTGGATCACGCTGCCCTCGGTGAAGACGGCCACATCGGTGGTGCCGCCGCCGATGTCCGCCACCGCCACCCCCTGGTCGAGCTCGTTGTCGTTGAGCACCGCCTCCGCCGAGGCCAGGGATTGGGTCACCAGGTCGTCGACATTGAAGCCCGCGCCGTGGACCGCCTTGACCACGTTCTGGACCGCGGTGCTGGCGCCCGAGATGATGTGGGTCTCGACCTCGAGGCGGGCCCCGGACATGCCGACGGCCTCGCGGACGCCCTCATGGCCGTCAACGGTGTAGCTCCGCGGCATTACGTGGATGACCTCCGAGTCGTTGGGGATGGACACCGTCCGGGCGGCGTCGATGACGCGGTCGACGTCCTTCTGGGTGATCTCGCGGTCGCCGCCCGCCACCGCCACCACGCCGTGGCTGTTGATCGACCTCATGTGGCCCCCGGCAAGCCCGGCATAGACCGAGTCGACGCGGTGGCCCGACATCCGCTCGGCGGCGTGGACCGCGCTCTCGATCGCCTTGACCGTCTTCTCCAGGTTGACGATGACGCCCTTGCGGAGGCCCTCGGACGGCACCTCACCAACACCGCTGATGACCAGCTCCTCGCCCAGGTCCGGGTCGAGCAGGTTGGCGATAACGCAGCAGACTTTGGTGCTGCCGATGTCGACGCCGACCAGCCTCCCTCCCCTCGCCATCAGCGGCGAGGCGCGACGAAACGGTCCATCAGTCGAGCGGGGTCATTAGAGGAGCTGCCGGCGGATTACTGCGATGTTCTGGAAGATGCGCACTCCGAAAGCGAAGATGGCGGCGAAGTAGAGTTCAACCCCGAGCTTATCGCCTAGATAGGTGAGAGCACCAGCGACGGCGCTGTTGGTGACCAGGCCGCTGAGGAAGACGGCGTTCTCGTAGCGGCCGTTGAGCGAGGCTTTGAGGGCCCCGAAGATGGAGTCGAGCGCCGCCAGCAGCATGACCGCGGTGTAGCGCGAGTACGTCACCGGGATCTGGATGTTGGTCTTGACGCCGACGATGATCCCCACCGCCGCCGCCAGCAGCACCAGGGCGACCTGGATCAGCCCGGTCCGCTGGCCCAAGCTACGGCTTCTTGGTCGGCGAGGCCGACGGCTTGGGACTGGGCGAGGGGCTGGGGATGCTGTGGGTCGCCGGCGCGTTGGGGTTCTCGAGGGTCACGTAGTCGAGGTTGGAGTGGCCCAGGTCGACCTGGCTGCTGAGAGATTTGAGAGCCGCCAGCTTGGCGTCGAGGCTGTCGATCTGCTCCGGAGTGACCATCTGGCCAAAGAGGATACGCGGCCCGCCGGTGGTCTCCACAACCAGCTGCCCGCCGGACTGGATCAGGAACCTGGCGACGGTCAGGCCATAGGCCGAGGGGAAGGTCGACTGCATCTGGTCGAGGTCCACCACCAGCCGGCTGTTGATCGCGCTCTGACCCGGCGCCAGGGCGGCGGTGTCCTCCTCGGTGATGGGCACCCGGGGCTGGCCGGGGTTGCGGCCGAGACCGGCGTCGGTGGTGGCGGTGAGGACGTTGCCCTGCTCGTTGAGGAGGTAACGGGCGTTGCCGCGGGTGACCAGGGCCAGCGGTTCCCACTCCGTCACCTCAATCCGCACCTGGTTGGGCAGCTGGGTGCGGACCGTCGCCGAGCGGACATACGGGTCGCCGGCCAGGTCCGACTGCGCCGCGCTGGTCGAGACCAGGAAGATTGACGTCCCCGGGCTCAGGCCGGCCCGGTCGAGGATGTGCTGGCGGCTCAGGTGCTTGGCGCCACTGACGTCCACCCGGGTCGAGGCGAAGACCGGCTGGTTGACCAGGACGAAGAGGCCGACCAATTCCAGCAGCAGGATCGCGGCTCGCAGCACCGGCCTTGGCGAGAGCGTGATCGTGGGCAGGCTGAGGCCTGCGGCGCCCGCCCCGCTGGACCGCGACCGTCGCGTGGCGCCACGGCCCCGGCGGTGCTCACTGGGCGGCGCCAGGTCACGGCTGCCGCCCGCGCTTCTCCTGCCGGCTGGGCTGCGGCGCCGGCCTCCGCCCGTGCTCACGCCGGCAGTGCCTCCTCGACCAGCCTGGCGATCAGCTCCGGGAACTCCAGCCCCGCGGCGCGAGCGGCGTCGGGGAAGAGGCTGAGCTCGGTCATCCCCGGCATGGTGTTGACCTCCAGGATCCAGACCTCGCCGGTGGGCGGACAGATGACGTCGACCCGGCTCAAACCCCGAGCGCCGACGAGGTGGTGAGCCCGCAGCGCCAGCCGCTGCGCCTCCTCTGCCTGGGCCGGCGGGATCCGGGCGGGGATGACGTGCTGGCTCATGCCGGCGGTGTACTTGGCTTCGTAGTCGTATGTGCCGCTGGTGGCGAGGATCTCGAGGGTGGGCAGGGCCTGGGGGTCGTGGACGCCGAGGACGCCAATGGTCACCTCCATCCCCGGTTTGAAGCTCTCCACCAGGGCGGCGCCGTCGGGCCCGGAGCTGTCCAGGGCGAGGGCCACACCATCGAGGACGGCGTCCTCGTCCCGGGCGATGCTGAAGCCGAGGCTGGAACCACCCGAGTTGGGCTTGATCGCCAGGGGCAGGCCGAGGTGGGCAGCCAGGTGGCCCGCCTGGACCCGGGGATCGGCGACGCTCTCGACCAGCTCGAACTCCGGTGTCGGCAGCCCCTCCGCGATCATCACCCGTTTGGCGGCCGCCTTGTTCATCGCCAGCGCCCCTGCCAGTACGCCCGAGCCGACGTAGGGCAGGTCAAGCAGCTCCAGGACAGCGGCCGCGGTGCCGTCCTCTCCGAGCGGCCCATGGAGCGTCGGGAAAACGAGGTCTGGGTCGATGCGGCGCAGCGCCTCGCCGCACTCGGGGCCGAAGTCCACCATCTCGGCCTCATGGCCGAGGCTGCGCAGTGCATTCAGCACCTGCCCGCCGGAGCGCAGCGAGACCTCGCGCTCGCCGGACACGCCGCCGGCCAGGACCACGACCTTCACGTCTTCTCCGCAGGGCCCGCGAAGGCGTCGGGGATACCCCCGGGCCATCGTCCCAGCGCCTCGATCTCAGGCTCTAGGTGGATACCGCTCTGGTCCTCGATCGTCGCCTGGACGATCCGCACCAGCTCGGCCACGTCGGCCGCCCGCGCGTTGGCGGCGTTGACGATGAAGTTGGCGTGCTCGGGGCTGACCATGGCGCCGCCGACGGTCCGGCCCTTGAGCCCGGCGGCGTCGATCAGCCGTGCGGCGGCGTCGCCCGGAGGGTTCTTGAAGACGCTGCCGGTGCTGCGTTTGCTGACCGGCTGCGTCAGCCGGCGCTGGCGCTGGATTTCGTCCATTCGACTCTTGATGCCGGCAGGGTCGGCCGGCGCCAGGCCGAACTCCGCCGCGGTGACGACCGCCCCGGCGAGGTCGCCGTCGCGAAGTGCCGAGCCGCGATATACGAAGGCCAGCTCTTCGGTGGTCCAGGTGCGTTCCTCACCAGCCGGGTCGTGGCCGTGGATTGCAACCACGGTGGAGACGATGTCGGAACCGAAGCAACCGGCGTTGTTGCGGACCGATCCACCGACCATGCCGGGGATGCCCAGCGCCCATTCCATGCCCGTGAGCCCGGCGGCGGCGGCGGCCTGGGCAACCTTCACCATCCGAGCCCCGGCGCCGGCGTAAACGGTCTCCCCGCGGACCTCAATGGAGGCGTCGGTGGGGTGGACCACCAGTCCCTCCACGCCCTCGTCGGCGACCAGGACGTTGCTGCCGTTGCCCAGCAGGGTGACTGGGATACCGCGCTCCCGGGTCTCCCGGATCAACCTCGACCACCCCGAGCCCACCTCCAGGTACCAGTCGGCGGCGCCACCGATGCGATAGGTCGTATGCGGCGCCAGCGAATGGTTCGGGTTGGCGCCCCGCTGGAGCCATTCGATCGTGCTCGAGAGCGGCGAGCTCAAGCCGCGTCCCTGAGTCGCCGGCTGGCGCGGTAGATGTCGCCGGCGCCCATGCAGACGGCAACGTCGCCGCGCTTGAGCCGCCGCCGGAGGTCGGCCGGCAGGTCGTCAAGCGACGGCAGCACGGTGACGGGCAGGTCCGGGAGTTTGCGGGCGACGGCGGCTGCCAGCGCCTCGGAGGTAGCGCCGTCGATGGGCGCCTCGCCGGCGCTGTAGACCGGCACCAGGACCAGCTCGTCGGCGCCGCCGAAGGAGCCGGCGAATTCCTCGAGCATGGCGCTGAGGCGCGAGTAGCGGTGGGGCTGGAAGGCGCAGACCAGGCGGCCGGGGGTCAGCTCCCGCGCCGCCGCCAGGGTCACCACCACCTCGGTGGGGTGGTGGCCGTAGTCATCGTAGACGCGGGCGCCGTCGACCTCTGCCACCAGCTCCAGCCGGCGGCCCGGCAGCTCCAGGCTGCCCAGCGCCTTCACCGCCTCCGCCATCGATCGCCCCATTTTCACCGCCACCGCCAGCGCCGCCAGCGCATTGCTGGCGTTGTGCCTGCCCGGGACCGGCAGCCGGACCTTCTCGTAGCCCCAGGGCGAGGACACGTCGAAGCTGGAGCCGCCGTCGACCGCCTCGTACTGCTCGGCGCGCACCTGGGCCGCCGGACCGAACCCGTACGTGATCACGTCGCCAGGCGCGGCGGCCACCAGCGCCGCGGCGCCGGCATCGTCGACGCAGGCCACCAGCGCGCCGGTGACGCGGCTGGCGAAGAGCTCGAAGGCGCGGCGGATGGCGGCGATGTCGGGGTAGTGGTCGAGGTGGTCAGCCTCGACGCCGGTGACCACCGCCAGCTCGGGCGTGAGCTCGAGAAAGGAGCCGTCGCTCTCGTCCGCCTCGATCACCGCCACCTTGCCGCGGCCGTAGCGCGAGTTGTACTGGCTGCCCGGCAGCCGGCCGCCGCTGAGGACCAGCGGGTCGAGCGCGCCCAGCGCCGTCGCCACCATCGTCGTGGTCGTGGTCTTGCCATGGGTGCCGGCGACCGCGACCTGGCGACGACCGCGGGCGACTTCCGAGGCGGCCTGCCCCCGGCTGACCACGCGCAGGCCCCGACGCCGGGCCTCCACCAGCTCGGGGTTGTCGTCGGGAATCGCAGTGGAGACGATCACCGTCTCAGCGCCCTCGAGGTTGCCACTGTCGTGTCCGATGGCGACGCGCGCGCCGGCGGCGGCGAGTGCGTCGGTGACGGTCGACGACTGCGCGTCCGACCCGCTGACGCTGTCACCCGCCTCGAGGTAGAGGTGCGCCAGCGCGCTCATGCCCGAACCGCCGATGCCCACCAGGTGCACGTTCATGCAGCGCGCTCCAGGAGGAGGCGGGCAACGTCGCGGGCGGCGTCGGGCCGGCCGAAGGCACGACTGGCGGCGGCCATCCGGCTCAGCCGCTCGCCGCCATCGGGCTTGCGGAAGCTCTTGATGATCGACGTCACCTGGGCCCCACTCAGCTCCCGGTCACGGACCATGACGGCCGCCCCGGTGGCCACCAGCGGCTCGGCGTTGTGCCGCTGGTGCTCGCCGGCGAACGGGAAAGGCACCAGGATCATGGGCAGACCCATGGCCGTCATCTCGGCGATGCCACTGCCGCCGGCCCGCGCCAGCACCAGGTCGGCGGAGCCCAACAGCCGGTCGATGCGCTCAACGAAGGGCTGGAGGACGTAGCGGTCGGCGAGGTCGGCGGGTAGCCCGGATCGGAAGCTGTGGAGCCAATCGTGGTCGCGAGCCCCGCAGACGTGGTCGACGGTCATGTCGGCGTGCTCCTCGAGGACCGGCTTGAGGCTCTCGACGAGGGCCAGGTTGATGCGGTGCGCCCCCTGGCTCCCCCCGAAGACGACGAGGTGGCGAAGCGCGGAGATGTCACGCGCCGGCGGCCTGAACTCGGGACGGACCGGGGTGCCGGTGCGCACGACGGTGGTGCCCGGCAGGTGACCGGCGGTTTCGTCGTAGGCCGACGCCACCATGCGCGCCCGCCGGGCGAGCAGCTTCGTGGTCCGGCCCGGCTCGGCGTTCTGCTCCTGGAGAAAGAACGGTACCCGGCTGCTGGCCGCGGCGATCCCCACCGGCGCAGTGACGTAGCCGCCGGTGCCCAGCACGGCGTCCGGCTTGAAGCGCCGGATCAGGCCCCGGGTCCGCACCACCGCCGCCGGCAGCGCGTAGGCCAGGGGCAGGTTCCGCCAGGCCTCTTCCTCGACACCACGGATGGCCAGCCCTTCCATGGTCACCGGCCAGCCAGACGCGATCTCCTCCTCGATACCACCCTTGCGGCCGACGTAGAGGACCTCGCCGCCGGGGTCGATCTCAGATAGGGCTTGCGCTACGGCCAGTGCGGGGTAGATGTGCCCCCCGGTGCCGCCGCCCGATATCAATACCCGCACGTCGACCAACCGCGGGCTTGACGCCCTGCGCGGAGATGTTGAGCAGCAGGCCCACCGCCGCCAGCGAAACGGAGAGCGAGGACCCGCCGAAGGAGATGAAGGGCAGCGGGATCCCGGTGGTCGGGAGGGTGAGTGTGACCGCCGCCATGTTGACGAAGGCCTGGAAGATAAGCCAGGTCGTTATTCCCGTTGCGAGCAGGAGCCCGAAGGTGTCTGGCGCCCGCAGGGCGGCTCGGTAACCCCGGTAGGCAAGGACGCAGAACAGGAGCAGAACCAGAACGGTGCCGACCAGCCCCAGTTCCTCGCCGATGATAGCGAAGATGAAGTCGGTGTGAGCCTCGGGCAGCCACTGGTACTTCTGGATGCTGTTGCCCAGGCCGACGCCAAACAGGCCGCCCGAGCCCAGGGCGAGGACCGACTGCACGCCCTGGAAGCCGGTGTTGAGGGCGTCCGACCACGGGTTGAGGTAGGAGAGCATCCGGCTGTAGCGGTAAGGCTCGAGCTTGATCAGGACCGCCATCGCCCCGATCGCCACCGCCAGCACCCCGGCCAGGTGGGTCCAGCGCGCCCCCGCCACCAGGAACATCGAGACCGCGATCACGGCCAGGATCGCAGACGTGCCCAGGTCCTTCTCCAGCAGCACCAGGCCCAGCAGCAGGCTGAGCATCACCAGGAACGGGACCAGGCCTTTGCGGAAGGAGCGGACGCGCTCGGTCGACTTCTCCAGCCAGCGAGCGAGGTAGACGATGGCCACGATCTTGGCCGCCTCCGCCGGCTGGAAGGTGAACGAGCCCACCCCGAACCAGCGACGAGCGCCGTTGCGGACGACGCCGATGTGCGGGACCAGGACCAGGACCAGGAGCGCCACCACTACAACCGCCCCGATTGGCGCCAGGCCGCGCAGGCGGTGGTAGTCGAAACCCAGGGCCAGCAGGCCCAGGACCGCTCCCAGCACCAGCCAGAGGATCTGGCGCTGGAAGTAGTAGCTGGCGTTGCCGTACTCCAGGTACCCGGAAACCTCGGAGCTGCTGAAGACCATCACCAGGCCGAAGGCACACAGCGCCGCCACCGTGGCCAGCAGCCACTTGTCCACCGAGGTCGCGTTGGAACGCATCAGACCGCCCGCTTTGCCAGCAGCAGGCCCAGGGTCCCCACCGCACTGGTCGCGGCCCAGCCTGCCAGCGCCACCGTCCACTCCCCCCAGCCGCTGACCTGGAAGTGGTGGTGCAGCGGCGCCATCTTGAACACGCGCTTGCCCCGGGTCTTGAAGCTGACCACTTGAACGATCACCGACAGCGTCTCGATCGCCGGCACCAGCGCCAGCAGCGGCAGGAACCAGACCAGGCCGCCGGCGATGCTGGCGGCTGCCAGCAGCATGCCGATACCCTCGGAGCCCACCCCGCCCATGAAGACGCGCGCCGGCGGCAGGTTGTAGACCAGGAAGGCGAGCAGCGCCCCGGCAGTGGCGAGCAGGAGCCGCACCTGGGCAATGTCGTGGCGGTTGCGCACGATCAGGGCCAGCACCAGCGCCACCAGCACCATCACGCCGGCAGCCAGCCCGTCGCTGCCGTCGGTGAGGTTGAAGGCATTGGCCGCCGACACCAGGGCCACCGCGGCCACCGGCACGATCAGCCAGCCCATGTGCCATGTCCCCACCAGGGGCACCACCTGGCTGTCCATGCCCATCGAGAAGAACCAGATGGCCAGGGCCAGGCTGATGAGGCCCTGGAGCACGATCCGCTGCCGGGCGAGGAGCCCGCGGGTGGCGCCACGGACGGTAGCGATGTCGTCGACCAGGCCCAGTCCGCCGCCCAGGATCATGGCCACCAGCACCGGCACGACCTCCCGCCGACGGTCGACGAAGAGCACCGCGAGCAGGACCAGGGCGACGATGATCAGGCCCCCGGCGGTGGGTGTCCCCTCCTTGGTGTGGTGCTCATCGGGGCCGCCAACCCGGACCCGCTGGCCCAAGCCCAGGCGTGCCAGGAGCCCGATGCCCAGCGGCATCAGCAGCAGGCCCACCACCAACGGCAGCAGCAGCGCTGCGGCCGGCGGCCAGGGCGAGAAATGGGTGAAGAAGTCAACCGCCCGGTCGCGACCGTGGGCCAGAAAGTCCAGCTTCATCGGCCGGCCTCGGGCTCGACCAGCGCCGCGACCACCTTCTCCAGGGCGACCCCGCGGGAGGCCTTGACCAGCACCAGCGCGTCATCGAGCCGGGGCTCGACCAGCGCAGCGACGTCATCAACGGCGGCCTCGGCGACGTGGTCCGCCGGCATCCCCGCCCCGATTGCGCCGGCTCGGATCTCGCCCGCCATCTCGCCAACCACGACCAGGAGGTCGGCGCCCGCGGCGGCGGCGCCGATGCGGCGATGCGCCTCGACGGCCGTGTCTCCCAGCTCCAGCATGTCGCCCAGCACCGCCAGCCGCGGCCTCCCCCGCTCGGCCAGCAGCACCGCCAGCGCGGCCTCAACCGCGGCAGGGCTGGCGTTGTATGTGTCGTCGATGACGGTCGAGCCCTTCCGTCCGGGACGCAGGACCATGCGCCCCGCCAACGGCGCGAAGGCGCCCAGGGCGGCCGCGATGTCGGTGACCGGCACATCCATGGCGAAGCCCGTGGCCGCGGCGGCGAGGGCGTTATTGATGGCGTGCTCGCCCGGGACCTGCAGGCGCACCGGCGCCCGGCCACTGGGCAGCACCAGCTCGAAGTCGCTGCCGTCTAGCCCGCGGAGGCTGATGCTCTGGGCCCGAACCTGCGGCGCGGCAGGACTGTCGTCTCGCGCCGCTCCGGCGCCGAAGAAGACGATCTCGCCGCCGGTCGCGGATGCCATCGCGCGAACCCGGGGGTCGTCGGCGTTGAGCACCGCGGTGCCGTCGTCGGTCAGGGCCTCGACCAGCTCGCGCTTGGCTGCGGCGACGGCGTCAATGCTGCCCAGCCCGGGCATGCCGGCGTGGGCCAACCCGACGTTGAGGACGACCGCGATGTCCGGCGGCGCCATGTGCGAAAGGAAAACGATCTCGCCCGGGGCGGACATGGCGTACTCGGCCACGAAAACCTGGTGGCGCGGCTCCAGGAGGGCAATGCTCATCGGCACGCCTGTGTAGGTATTGAGGTTGCCCTCGGTCTTCAGCACCTCATACGCGCGGGAGAGAACCGCCGCGATCATCTCCTTGGTGGTGGTCTTGCCGGCGCTGCCGGTGACCGCCACCACCTTGATCGGCTGCCGGGCCAGCTGGTGCCGGGTGAAGTCGACCAGGGCCTGCTTGGTGTCAGGCACCAGCACCGCCGGCGTGCTGGTGCCCTCGGGCAGCGACTGGGCCAGCAGGGCGGAGGCACCGGATCCGGCGGCGGCGGGGATGAAGCGGTGGCCGTCGGTGGTCTCGCCGGCGAGGGCCACGAAGAGGGCGCCTGGGCCTGCCTGTCGCGAGTCGGTGACCAGGCGCTCCAGCGTGATCGCGGGGTCACCGCCGACCAGCCGCCCACCGGTGGCCTCCACGAGGTCACTGAGGCGAAAGCTCATCGCCCGCAAGCCTACGGCGTGATGTGCCATTGCGCGAGGATCTGCTGGGCGATCGTCTTCCAGACCGGGGCCGCGGCGAAGGTGCCCTCCTGCTGGAACCCGCCGCCCTGGGGCTTGCGCATGATCACGATCATCGTGAAGCGCGGGTTCTCCGCGGGCATGAAGCCGACGAAGCTGGCCACCACTTTGTCGGTGTACTTGCCGTTCTCGGGGATGTTGGCCGTGCCGGTCTTGCCCGCCACCCGCCCCGTCCAACCTGGCATCTTCGCGGTCCAGCCTGAGCCGTGCTCGACCACGCTGGTCATCATGTCGCGCATCTGGCCGGCGGTCTGCGGGCTGACGGCCTGGGTGCCCGGGTCGGGGGCGAGGTCGGTGCGCCGGCCGCTGCCGTCGATCGTGGCGGTGACCACCCGCGGCTTCACCAGGCGGCCGCCACTGGCGATGGTGTTGACGGCGTCGACCATCTCGATCGGCGTCACCACCACGCCCTGCCCGAAGCTGGCGGTGGCCAGCTCGGAGGCGTGCCAGTCGGCCTTGGCCGGCAGCTGCTGGTTGACCTCGCCGGAGAGGTCGACACCGGTGCCCTTGCCGATGCCAAAGCGGGTGAGGTAGTTGAGGAAGTTGTCGGTGCCCTGCATCTGTTGGGCTTTGACGGCACCCACGTTGAGTGATTGCTCGATGACGCGGGTCATGGTGATGTTGCCGTGGGCCTTGCCGTCCCAGTTGCGGATGCTGAAGCCGCCGACGTTGACGGAGCCGGTCTCGTTGAAGGTGGTGGTCGGGGTCACCGAGCCGCTGTCGAGGGCTCCGGACATGGTCACCAGCTTCATCACCGAGCCGGGCTCGTAGAGGCCGCTGACCATCGGGTCGGTGAAGAGCTTGGCGTCGGTGCCGCCGAAGTTGTTGGCGTCGAAGCTGGGATAGTCGGCCCAGGCGACGATGTTGCCGGTAGATGGCTCCATCACGATCACCGAGCCCGACTCGGCGCCGGTCTTACGCACCCCATCCGCTAGGGCCTTCTCGGCGAAGAACTGGACCTGGCTGTCGATGCCCAGCTGCAGGTCGAGGCCGTTCTGGGGATCCTTGCGCTGTTCGTCGCTGAGCGTGATGGTCTGGTTGGCGCCGGTCTTGAGGCTGGCCTCGAAGCCGTCGGTGCCGCTCAGCTGCTTGTTGTAGTACTGCTCCAGCCCGTACTGGCCGGCGCCGTCATTGTTGACGAAGCCAAGCAGGTTGCTGGCCAGCGAGTGGGGCAGGATCGGCGGCGGCGCGGGCGCCCCTGGCGAAGGACTCGGCGAAGGCGACGCCAGCGGCAGTGGCGAGGGCTGCAGCACTACCGGCCCGGGGGTGGTCGGCGGGGCGTCGACGCTGGTCAGGTAGGAACGCTGGGAGTCCGCCTCCAGGGCGATGCCGGTGAGGTGCATCGCATCGATGCGGTCACCGACGGCCTTGGGCACCTTGCGCTTGATGTAGGTGAATTTGAGCGGCTGGGAGATCTGCTTGAGGACCTCCTGTGGCTCCATCCCCAGGGGCACCGAGAGCCGCCCGGCGATGGCGGGGCGCTGGTCGGGGGGGATCAGGTTGGGGGCGGCGACGACGTTGAAGACGGGGGTGTCGGTCGCCAGCAGCTGGCCGTTGCGGTCGAGGATGCGGCCACGGTGGGCCGGCAGCTTGAACGTGACCTGGTGCTGGTCGGCGGCCAATGCCGAGATGCGCTGGTGCTCCGCAACCTGCCAGTAGAGCAGGCGGAAAACCAGGATCGCGGCCAGCAGGGCGGCCCCGGCCATCAACCAGAGGACGCGCAGGCGCCCGCGCGACGATTCGCTCAACTGGTTACGACTCCCATTTACCCCATCCCCGGCGCATCAGCTGCGCATCGGGGGCGGGTGGGGCCGGTACCAGCTCATCACTGCCCCTTCGCCTGTGCCTCGGTGGGCCGCCCCAGGATGGTGGCCAGCTGCTGCAGCAAGGAGCCCTTGGGCTCGGTCGGGGTGGCCTGCTGCGGTCCCGCCAGCGCCACCGGGTTGTGGCTGCCGGGCAGGTACTGGATCTGGTTCTGGGGGACCATTCCCATCCTCGAGGCGTCGCCGTCGAGGCGGCCGGCGGAGGTCGCCATCGAGATCTGGTAGCGGGTCGACTGCTGCTGGGCGATCAGCTTCTGCTGGTCACCCTTGAGCATGTTGATCTGGTAGCTGGCCTGGGTGGCCGACGCGGTGGCGGCAACGTAGAGCAGGCCGAAGGCGCCAAGCAGCAGGATCCCGAGCAGGACCGCAGTCAAGCTGGCCGCGGACCGCGGGCGGCGCATACGCACCAGGCCACGCGAGCGCTTAACCCTGGAGTCAGGGCTCAGCGCCCGGCGGGCGGGAGCGTTATTCAGTCTGAGAGCGATCATTTCTTCGTTTTCTGCTACGACCTTTCCTGGTTGCCGGCATGGCCCCGCTGTAGGGAAGCCGGATGGCGCCCCTCAGCCGGGCAGAACGAGACCGAGGATTACCCTCGATCTCGCTCTCGCCCGGCCTTAGGGGATGGGGGGGATGGATGATGAGACTCGCCAGGTGGTTGCACGTGCAAACCGGCTGTTGGGGCGGACAGATGCAGTCCTTTGCTTCGACGTTGAGAAAGTCCTTTACTACCTTGTCCTCGAGAGAGTGGAATGAGACGACCCCAAGCCGGCCACCTGGTTTCAGGTGCTTGACGATTACCTCCAGCCCCCCGCGCAGTGAACCAAGCTCGTCGTTGACCTCCATGCGGATCGCCTGGAAGGTCTTGGTTGCGGGGTCGATGCGCCTTGGCCACCGGGCCCGGGGGATGACGCCGCCGATGAGCTCGGCGAGGTCCCGCGTGGTTTGGAAGGGCTGGCGCCGGCGGCGGCGGACGATCGCGGCGGCGATGGGGCCGGCCCAGGGCTCGTCGCCGAGCTCCCGGATCACGGCCTTCAGCCGCGCCTCGCGGTAGCGGTTGACGACCTCGGCGGCGCTGGGGCCCTGGTCGGGGTCCATGCGCATGTCCAGGGGGCCGTCGGCCATGAAGCTGAAGCCCCGTTCGGGGTCGTCCAGCTGGAACGATGAGAGCCCGAGGTCGAGGAAGGCGCCGTCGAGCGGCGCCTGCCCCGTACCCAGCGCCTCGAGTGGGTCGCTGGCATCCGCAAAGTTCCCTTGGACAAAGCGGAACGCGTCACCGTGCTCCGCCTTCAGCTGCTCGGCCCGGGCTGCGGCCTCGGGGTCGCGGTCCATGGCCAGGAGGATTCCCCCCGGGCTGATCCGCTTGAGGATCTCCCGGGAGTGCCCTCCCCCGCCAAAGGTGCCGTCGAAGAAGACGGCGCCCGGCCGGGGCTGGAGGATCTCTATTGATTCGTGTAAAAGAACAGGTTGGTGGCGCGTCGAGCCCCCTGGCCCGGTCGGTCTAGGGATTTCCGGGGCTGCCCTGCCGCTTTTCGGCAACGGCGTTGGCCAGCCCGGTGAAGTCGCCGGTCTGCTCGACGAAGGCCGTCCAGTTCGCGTCGCTCCAGATCTCGACGACGTTGGCGACGCCGATTACCTGGGCACTGGCGCCCAGGCCCGCCGCCTCCCGGAGCCAGGCCGGGATCAGGACCCGACCCTGCTTGTCGAACTCGATCTCGTGCGCCTGGCTGAACATCCGCCGCGCCAGGTTGGTCTCCATCGGGTCGCTGGCGGCGCCCAGCCGCATCTCCCCGCTGACCCGCTCCCACTCCTGTGGTGGGTACACCCGGAGGCAGTTCTCTGGGGCGATGGTCATGATCGACCCCGTGGGCAGCTGCTCCCGGTGCTTGGCCGGGATGGCCAGCCGTCCCTTGGCGTCGATCGAGTGTCGATATTGGCCGACGAACATCGGCTCATCGGGCGTCTGATGGGACCGCTGGCCCCCCTGTCAATGTGCCGAAGGGACGCAGGGGCGAAAAGTGGGAATCCAATCGAGGGGGGACGAAGAGAAGACTGATCGTTCCCCACTTTTCACCACCTGCTACCACTTCGCCGCGAAACGTAGCACTGGGAACGCACCCTGTCAACACAATTGGCATCAAGATGTTGGGTTAGGGCCCCCGTCGAAGCCGGCGTGATCGCTAGATGGTGTGTCCTGGCTGCCGGTCAGCCCTAGATGTAGCGCTGGGTGAGGCCCCAGGCCCAGATTGAGGATTCGGCCACCAAATGGCCGGTTTGCGGTGGGGCTGGTGGGGAGTGTTGCGTGGCGAGACCGGCGGTAAGCCGAGTTCTGTACCCCTAGGCGGTAAAGGCCTTGGGGTGGTGACCATCTATCTACGGCGCCGGTTACCCGGCGCCTCCAGCGACCAACCCGAGGACTTGGCGAGCAGCCTTGGCGTCCTCCTTTAGGTCTTGCTCCGAGTGGGGTTTACCAGGCCGGCCGGTCTCCCGGTCGCCGGTGGGCTCTTACCTCCACCATTTCACCTTCACCCCGGCTTACGCCGAGGCTGTGTATTTTCTGTGGCACTTTCCCTGGGCTCACGCCCGCCGGGTGTTACCCGGCACTCTGCTCTACGGAGCTCGGACTTTCCTCGACGGGATCGCTCCCGCCGCGGTCACCTTGCCGACTCGTCACGCAACACCAGATCTTAACCCGCCAGGAGTGCGCCTAAACCGAGTTCAGAAGCACTTGCCGCCGAACGGCACCACGCCGCCGTCGACGCAGTGGGCGTTGGTCCACGTGCTGGTCCCGGTGGACGTCACCCCGGCGGTCGTGGCCCCGGTCAGGTTGGCGTTGATGAAATTGATGCGGGTCAGCTTGGCGCTGGTGAGGTCGGCCCCGGTGAGAATGCCGTTGATCAGCTTGACGTCGGTCAGGCTGGCGCTGCGGAGCTTGGCGTGGTCGAGCTTGCCATTGGTCAGGTCCGCGTTCTGCAGCGTGGCGCCGGTCAGGTCGGCCCCGTTGAG
This sequence comes from Candidatus Dormiibacterota bacterium, assembly GCA_049644325.1. Lineage (GTDB taxonomy): Bacteria > Chloroflexota > Dormibacteria > DASZGP01 > DASZGP01 > DASZHA01. The sequence continues at coordinate 70,428 of JBARRR010000039.1, read as the reverse complement.
GACGGCGTTGACCAGCGCCGGCGTCCCCGTGATGCTCACCTCCTTCAGGTTGGCCTGGCTGAAGTCGGTGTTGGCGGCGGTGACCGAGTCCAGCTTGGCGCCAGAGAGGTTGGCGCCGCTGAGGTCTACGTTGCTGAGCTTCGCCCCGGTGAGGTCGGCCCCCGACAGGTCGGCATTGGACATCTTGGCGTTGCTGAGGTCGGCCCGGGACAGGTCTGCGTTCTTGAAGTTGCTGCCCCGGAAGCTGCCGTTGACCAGGCTGATGCCCCTGAACTTGCCCCCGGAGAGGTCGGTGTTGTTGGCGGTGGTGTTGGGCAGGCTGCAGTTCTCGCACTTCTTGGACTGCAGCTGGGAGACGTTGCTGGAGGTGCCGAGAGACAGGCCGCTGGAGGTGCTGCGTCCCAGGCTCGAGAACACCGTAACGGCGACGATGATCCCGATCACCACCAGCACGATGGGGATGGCGATGAAGGCCCACAGGAAGCTGCGAGCGCTTGCGACCGCCACCTGGTCGAAGGCCTCCTGGTTGAAGTTGAGCATGACCGAAGGCGTCGCCTGCGGCGGTGGGGGCGCGGCCTTGGGCAGGGCCTCGCCGCAGTACTGACACGCCTCGCTGTTGACCGGGATGGGCGCCCCGCAGTTGGGGCACTTGATCGTGCCGTAGGTCACCGGTCCATCCCTCTCATGTGCGCCGCATTGTAGGTGATGGCCCCGGCCCGGGGACGGCTACGGCGAGGTTGGGTTGCCGTCGAGGGCGGCGTTGACGAGGCGGTCGGCCTCCGTGTTCTGCTCCCGCCTGACGTGCTGGAAGGTGACCAGGGGAAACTCGGCGGCGAGCTGCTTGACCCTCGCGTGCAGCGGCTTCAGGTCGTCGTGCTTGACCCGGTAGTTGCCGTTCAGCTGCTCCACCACCAGCTGGCTGTCGAGCAGCGAGGTGACGCTATCAGCGCCAAGCTGCCTGGCCGCCTCCAGGCCACGGATGATGGCACGGTACTCGGCGACGTTGTTGCTGGCCACGCCGATCGGTTCGGCGATCTCCTGGATGACCTCCGACTGGCCGCCCTTTTCGACCTCGATGACGACGCCAATGGCCGCAGGGCCGGGGTTACCGCGCGACCCGCCATCGGTATGGATGACGACGTGGGTCAAGCGGCGGCCTGGGCACGACGAACCGCGGCGGGGACCTCGATCCGCCAGGCCCGGTACGTTCGGCGGCCTTGCCGTGTCTCTGTCACCGTGAACGGCCAGCCCTTGCTCTCGATCCAGGCTGCCACCAATTCGGGCTCCTGGATCGGCTGGAGCACCAGCCAGCGGGGCAGCCATGCTGCCGAGTCCAGGATGCGCGCGATGCTCCGCGCCCCCATGCCGGCGATCACCACCGTGGCCACCTCCCCCGCGGCCAGCGGCGTCAGCCCCTCCCCCATCCGCACCGTCGGCGTAGCGAGGGTGGCACCGCCCAGGCGCGGCGGCCCCCCGTCGCTGCCAATCGCCTCCAAGCGGCGCGCGATCTCGCCGGCCAGGCCCGCTACCGTGCGTGGGGTGCGCTCGGTGGCCACCACCCGCTGCCCCCTGGCCGCCAGCGCCAGCGCCAGGCCGCCGTGACCACTACCGATGTCGGCCACCGCGCCGGTCATGGGGACCAGCCGGAGCACGCCCTCCAGCCGGGCCGGCAGCAGGATCACTTCTTGGGCTCTTCGGGGTCGGGCTGGAAGCCGATGTGGTGAGCCCGGGGCACGTCTGCTTCTGGCATTGGCGATCTCCTTTGGCGCAAGAGTAGCCATAATCCCAGCGCCATGGCCCAGCTACCCCTGCCACACCAGGCCAGCTATAGGATCCTCGACCAGGCAGGCGCCGACGCCGGCAGCGAGGCGCTGACGGTGAACGCCTTTGGCGCCGGGCTGCGCGTGACCAGCCGTATGCGGACCGACTACCCGGTGACGCTCACCACGACCCTGGACTGGGAGCTCGACGCCAGGCTGGTCACCCGGCGCCTGCTGATGCACAGCCGCACCGGGTGGGGCGATCAGTGCGAGCTGGAGCTGACCGTCACCGGGAACGGGCTCCTGGCCCACCGGGTGGCGCCCGACGGCCCCACCCAGGTCGAGCTCGGCTGGGGACCGCAGGCCGAGCTGGACCACCTGTCGGCCGCCTTCCCGATGGTGATGGCGGCCCGAACCGAGCTGAGCGCGGGGGAGTCGCGCCGGCTGGAGACTATCTATATCGGCGCCGAGGACCTCATCCTCCAGGTCGTGGCGCGGGAGCTGACCGCGGTCGCTACTGAGGGCGCGACCCCCGACCTTCTCAGCCGCGCCATCGACACCGGCCACGCCGCCCGGCTGACCTTCGATCCCTCGGGGGCGCTCCGGTCTTACGAGGGGCTTCTCCGCCTGGAGCGGCTGAGCCTGCTGCCGGCACCGACGAAGTAGGGTAACGCCCGCGGGTAGTAATCCTGGAGGTCGCTCCAGACCAGCCCGTGCTGGGCAATGAGGCGACTGTAGAGCGCGGCGCTGGGTCGAGGGATCCGCTCCTGGGTCTCGAAGTCGACCTCGACCAAGCCGAAGCGCATGCGGTAGCCCTCGGCCCACTCGAAGTTGTCCATCGTCGACCAATGCAGGTAGCCGCGCAGGTCGACGCCGTCCAGCATCGCCCTGCCGCATTCCGCCAGATGCGAGACCAGCGCCCGCGGTCGCAGCCGGTCGGTGGCGTCGGCGACGCCGTTCTCGGTGATATAGATCGGCTTGCCATAGGTCCGCCAGGCGTCGAGCAACACTGTGTGGATGCCCTCCGGGTAGACCTCCATCTGGAAGTCCGACAGCTCGGCGCCGGGCCTGGCGAAGTTGTGCGAGAAGAGTGACGTCGGCCGGGTGGGGTCGAAGGCGACCATGTCGCGGCTGTAGTAGTTGAGGCCGACGTAGTCCATGGTGCCTGCCGCCTCGGGTATGCGCTCGCGGAACCCCAGCGGGAAGCCGGCGTAGCCGTCGGTGCAGGCGCGCAGGAACCAGTGGTTGAAGCCGAGGTGCGGTAACCGGGCGGCCAGCCGGTCGAGAGGGAGCCAGGGCCGGTTGGGCGCGAACACTCGCATGTGCTGGGCGATACCGACCCGGGCACTGCCTCCGTGGGGGCCGGACTTGAGCTCGTCGAAGGCGGCGGCGTGGGCGCGGACCATGTTGCGCTGGACCCGGGAGGCGGCGCCCAGGTCCTGCTTCTGCGGCGGCCACTCGCCGATGGCATAGCCCTGGTAGGCGTAGACGTTGGGCTCGTTGAAGGTCGTCCAGATGTCGACCAGGTCGCCGTACTCCTGGGCGCAGAGGCGGGCGAAACGGCGGAAGGCCCGCACCGAGGTGTCGGCCTCGAAACCGCCCGCCTGGGCGAACCAGGTGGGGCTGGTGAAGTGGTGGAGACTGACCAACGGCGTGATGCCGAGCCCGCGCAGGGTCTCGAGCACGTCGCGGTAGTGGGCCACCGCCTGGCCGTCGATCTCGCCCGGGGAGCGCTCGATCCGGCTCCATTCGATCGAGATGCGGTGGGCATTGTGGCCCATGGAGTGGAGCATCTCGAAGTCCTGCTGGTAGCGGGTGTAGTGCTCGCAGGCGGCGCCGCTGACGCTGCCGTCCTTGATATGGCCGCCCTCCAGCTCCCACTCCCACCAGTCGCAGTTGTCGTTGTGGCCCTCTACGTGGTGGGCGGCGGTGGCCGCGCCCCAGAGGAAGCCGTCCGGGAAGCGGAATGCCAGGTCCTCGGTCACGGGGCTTGGACTAGGAAACCGAGGCCAGGGACTGGGCGGTGTCGCGCAGGTCGGCGAGCGCCTGCCGGGCTGCGCCGCTGTCGATTGACCCGCGCGCTTTCTCGATGCCCCGGGGGAGGTCCTCAGCCACACCCGCGGCCACCAGGGCGGCGGCGGCGTTGAGCAGCACGACATCGCGACGGGAGCCCGTCTCGCCGTCCAGGACGGCGTTGAGGATGACCGCGTTGGCGGCGGCGTCCCCGCCCTTGAGGTCGCCGGGCTGCGCCACCGCCAGTCCCAATGACGCGCCGTCGATGTCGTACTCGCGAACCTCCCCGTCGCGCAGCTCCCAGACCCGGGACGGCGCCGCCACGCTCAGCTCGTCGAGGCCGTCATTGCCGCAGAAGACCAGCGCTCGCTCGTGGCCCAGCTCCTTGAGGACGCTCGCCATCAGGGGCGCCATCTGGGCGCTGGCCACGCCCAATGATTGGCGCCGGACCATGGCCGGGTTGGCCAGGGGTCCGAGGATGTTGAAGACGGTACGGATGCCGAGGTCCTTGCGCGGGACCCCCGCGTGCCGCATCGCGGGGTGAAAGGTGGGCGCCAGCATGAAGCAGATCCCGGTAGCGTCGAGGCAGGCCTGGACCTGGTCGGCCGTCAGCGACATCGGCACGCCCAGCGCCTCAAGCACGTCGGCGCTGCCGCAGAGGCTGGAGGAGGAGCGATTTCCGTGCTTGGCGACCGGCGCGCCGGCGCCTCGGACGACGATGGCGGCGGCGGTCGAGATATTGAATGTGCCGGCGCCATCGCCGCCGGTGCCGCAGGTGTCGACGGCGCCATCGGGCGCGGTCAGGGTGCGCGCGTGGGAGCGCATCGACGAGACCAGGCCGACGATCTCATCGACGGTCTCACCCTTGAGCCGGAGCGCCACCAGCAGGCCGGCGATCTGGGACTCGGTGGCATCGCCGTTCATGATGTCGTCCATCGTCGCCTCGGCCTGGGCGCGGTCCAGGTCGTCGCCGTTGATCAGCCGGGCGATGGCGTCGCGGATCATGGCCAGACTGTATAGCAGACCCAGTCAGGCGCCCCGGCGGGGCGATACTATCCGGGAAATGGAGCGGGTCAAGGACCAGATCTGGAGCCATCCGCCGCAGCCCGGCGACCTCGAGGCCTTCCAGCTGGGATCAGGGGACATCGGCGCACTCCTGATCCACGGGTTCTGCGGCACGCCGCCGGAGGTCCGGGGCGTTGGCGGATACCTCGCTGGCCGCGGCTTCCGGGTCCGCGGGGCCCTCCTCGCCGGGCATGGGCGTACCCCCGAGGAGCTGGAGCTGACCTCATGGCAGGACTGGATCGACAGCGCCCAGGCGGAGCTCGACGCCCTCAAGCGCGAGTGCCGCGTGGTCTGCGTGGGAGGCCAGTCAATGGGCGGCACCCTGAGCCTGGTGCTGGCGGCACGCAACCCCGACGTGGTCGCGGTCGCCACCACCGCCGCCCTGGTGAACCTGGGCCGATGGGCGGAGCTGCAGATCAGCCTGGGCCGGCGCATCCTCCGCTGGCACTACCCGGACCGCAGTAGCGTCGACCTCTGGGACAAGGAGGCGGTGAAGCAGCTGCGCAGCTACAACCGGCGGTCCCTGAAGTCGCACGCGGACCTGGTGTCGCTGTACCGGCTGGCCCTCAAAGAGGCACCTGCGATCAAGGTGCCGGCGCTCCTCCTCCACGGCAAGCGCGACGGCGTGGTGCCGTATGCCAACGCCGCGCTCATCGCCGAGGCCATCGGCCCGTCCGCCGAAGTGCGACTCTTCGAACGCAGCGGCCACGCGATGTCGGTGGACATCGACCATGACGAGGTCTACCGGCTGATCGCCGAGCACTTCCTTGCCGCCGCCGGCGCGGCGCCGTCGGTTGGTGCGCCGGGGAGCGAGGCTCTCACCGCCGCGACCTAGGCCGCGATGCCGGCCGCCGGGCTACCTTCGGCCGACCTGCTGCCGGTTCAGCGCGAGGCGACGGCCGGGTATCGCGCCGCGCGAGCCATCCTGCTGCCCATCTTCCGAGCCGTGTTCCGCCTCCGAGTCGAGGGTCGTGAGAACCTGCCGCGCGACGGAGCGCATGGGGGCGCCTACATCGCCATCGCCAACCACCTCAACTGGCTCGACCCGTTCGTCCTGCTCTACGCCCTGCCCGTCGTCCCCCGGGTGCACTTCCTGGGCAACCCCGAGGGCCTTGTCACCCACCGTTTCCAGTGGCGCGTGGTGCGCAGCGTTGGCGGCTACATCGCGGTCGACCAGTCGCGGCACGGTGACCGGACCCTGTACCACTACGTCGACCTCTGCCTGCACCGAGGCGGCGCCGTGGGGCTGTTTCCAGAAGGGCACTACGGCGACCGGGAGGGCGCGATCCAGGACTTCCACTCGGGCTTCGCTCACTTCGCCGTCGACAACCAAGTCCCGGTGGTGCCGGTGGCGCTCTCGGGGACGCAGGACCTCTGGCTGCGCAAGACCGTCCGGATCATCATCGGCAGCCCGATCTCACCCGAGGGCAAGGAGGTCGACACGGTGATGGCTGAAGCCCGGGCGGCCATGTCGGCGCTGCTGCCGGTGTACGAGGCGCCCGCGGGACCGCGGCTCCTGAGGAAGCGCCTGACTCACCTCCTCTGAACGTGCGTCAGGCGAGCTAGGGCTCGGGCCAGGGGGCGACGATGTGCCGCGGTATCCAGCCGTGGAGGCCGGCGGCCTCCTGTTGCACGAGCAGGTGGCCGTCGCGGGCCTCCAGCACGTGGAGCTTCTGACCCGGTCGCACCACCCCGCCGGTGGGCCCGCCATGGGGCTCCGATCGCAGCGGGAAGCCGGTGTTCCACGATGGGATCAGGGTGCCCGCCCTGCCGGGTGGCACCTCCCGCATCTCCTCCACTATCTCCCACTGGGGCATGGGGCCGAGTCTAGTGGGCGTGAGGAGGGTCGGGCGCCAGCGACGACGGGCACGCCAGCCGGAAGCCACAGTCCCAGCAGGGACGCTCGGGGACACCGTCGACACCGAAGGCGCCAGCGACGATACCCCTCCCGGCGCGAAGCAGCTCGCGCCGCGCGCCAGCAAGTGCGGCAAGGCCCGAGGCGACCGGGGCCTCCGCGCCCGATCGCAGGTCGATGAGGAACAGCCGCACCTGCGACGGATCGAGCCCGAGCAGCTCCGGCGCCGCCATCACGTAGGTCCGCAGCTGCCACTCGTCGATGGCCATCTCGAAGGCGTGCGGCGTGACCGTCTTGAAGTCGAGGATGGCCACCCGGCGCTGGTAGCGGACGACGCGGTCGACCCTCAGCTTGAGCTCGATGGCGAAGCCGTCCGCGTCCTGGATCACGTGGCGAACCGCCTGCTCCAGGAACAGGGTCGTCCGTTTCGGCCAGGGCCCCTCGGCATAGGCGCCCAGGCCGGCGGCCATCCGGGTCATCGCGCCGTCGAACTCCTTCCCTGCCAGGCCCCGCCCATCGGCCTCCTCTCGCACCACGGCCAGCAGGTCGGCGGCCCGGGGCGGCGCCCCGCCATCGACCCGGCGCTGCCAGCGCAGAAGGGCGGCGTGCACTCCGGCCCCCAGCCGGCGGTCGAGCTCCGACGCCACCGTCTCCGCGATCCGCGCCGGCGCACGCCGCCACTCTGGGGGCGTGGCCGGCTCATCGAGGTGGTCGACCTCCAGGTAGCGGTACTTGAGCGGACAGGCGTGGTACAGCGCCAGGCTGCTGAAGGACGCCCCCACCGGGGCTCCGGGCCCCGGACCCGCGGCCTCAGCCGACGCTGGCCACCTGGGCGCGGAGCTGGTCGCTGGGTGCGAAGCCGTAGTTGACGGCGGAGACGCGGCCGTCGGCGGCAAGCACCACCGTGCTGGGCAGGGTCAGGACCCCGAACCGACGGACCAGCGGCTCTTCGGCCGGGGCGTCGACCTCGACCACCCGGAGGTCGCCGTCGAGGGCGCTCTTGAGCTCGTCAAGCGCCGGCTTTTGGCGGTAGCGGCAGACGGTGCAGTAGTCCGCGGTGAAGAAGAGGACCGTGGGCCGCCCTTGGCTCAAGGCGGGGTCGACCACGCGGTTGACCCGCTTGCCACGCCGGTAGACCGCCGCCAGCCTGACCGCCAAAAAGAGCACGGCCAGCCCCAGGAGGAGGACGGCAAGGAGCCCGAGGCGCTCAATCACGATCGGTGGGGTCGGGGTCGCCTACCCCCGGCGGGGCAGGAGGTGCATGCGGTCAAGCTGGAAGTAGACCTGGCAGCCGACGCAGAAGTCGAAGGCGAAGTTGACGAAGGCCAGGACGATGACGATCCAGGCCAGGACCCAGCCGGCCCCGGTGGCGCCCAGCAGGAAGGCGACGGTGCTGAACCCGAGGAAGCTGGCGCCCACGCCCTGGGCGAACTGGTGGGGAGTCGGGTCCTCCTGGGCGACGTTGGGCTTGACGATGCCGCTGGGCTTGAGCACCCGCAGGTAGAACTGCCGGAAGAGGTTGAGCTGGGGGTTGACCACGCCCAGGGCCATGATCACGCCCACCAACGGCACCAGCAGCCAGGCGTAGTTCACCTGGAGCACGAACCCCAGCGTAAAGGCGACCACGTTGATGCCGATGATGAACACCTGGCCCACCTTGAGGACGGTGCGGTCGAATGCCTGGACAGCCATGCCGAACCTCCTTCCGGACAATACCCGACTAATCTGCTAGGGATTCTATCCCAACCCACCCGGGAGGCGATGCTGGGCGGCGATCAGGCCTGGCGCGGCTCGACGTGGACCTCAGCCGCGGGCACCACCCGCTCCGCCCGGCTGCCGACCGGGTAGACCCGGACCCCCGACGCGGCAGGGGTGCCCCACTCCCAGCCGCGCTTCCAGAGCTCGCGGGCTGTGCCGACGTCGAAAGCCTCCTCGGTGGCGGCGCCGTCGGTGAAGCTGAGGCTCTGGCGTGACGCCGAGGCGTACCCCAGGCGGACCTCGGTGGCGCTTTCACGGAGGAAGCGGAGATCGTCCAGGACCGCGTCGTCGAACCCGGCGGCCGCCCCCGAGATCGCGTCTTCGAGGCTCGGCACCTGGCCCGCGGCCATCTCCGCCCGGGCCTCCTGTCGCTGGCGCAGCCGCTCTGCCCGCTCCCGGCGCCGGAGCTCGCTGCGGACCAGGTCCACCTCCTTTCGCAGTCGGTCGAGCTCAGCCCGAAGGGGTACGGCAGCTTTCTCCAGCCGCTCCAGCTCGGACATCAGGTCGCTGGTCTCGCGTTCGCCCCAATCCGGGGGCGGCGGCGAGGAGGTCAGCGGGGCGGCCTGCGGTTTAGAAAGGGGCCCGGCTGGTGGCGACCAGCGGGTCGCTGACCACCAGTGGCGCGTCGGCCAGGGCCTCGGCGCGGGTCGCCCGACGCTTGACGATGAGCGCGTAGATGATGCTGCTGCTGATCACGATGGTGCTGGGCAGGAGGTGCAGGGGTGTGATGTCCATGTACGGGCCGATCTGGCGGCTGAGGAAGAAGCCGATGACCAGGAACATCCCCGCCCAGAGGCTGGCGGAGACCGCCACCGAGCTCACGAACACCGGGTAGCTGACGCCGAAAAGCCCGGCGCACACCGAGAGCACGATCCGGAACCCGGGGACGTGGCGCCCGAAGATCACAGCCAGCGGACCCCAACGCTTGAACCAGCGCTCCAACCGGTCGATCCGCGACTGCTTGACGTGCATGTAGGGGCCGTATCGCTTGACGAACGGCTTCCCGTAGATCCGGGCCAGCCAGTAGAGGACGCTGGAGCCGATCATCGCCCCGAGGACCACGGCCAGGAAAGCCGAAACCGGGTCCAGCGCCTGGCGCGCCACCAGGTGGCCGGCAAAGGCGATGAACGCATCGCCGGGGAGCGGGACCGGGATCCCCACCTCCTCCAAGGCGATCACGCCGAATACCGCAATCGCCTTGTGGGCGTAGATCTGCTGGGTGATCGCCTGGCCACCAGGGACCTGGTCGAGGTAGTACCTCAACCCGTGTGATGCCACCGCGATCCCGCTGAGTCCCATGGCCACCTGAGTGTATGTTCGCGGGACGCCTCAGAATAGGTAGAAGTGCACTGTGACTGTTAAGTTTCAGTAAAACGTTGTGTACCGGCCTCTTGGCCGGCTCGGGGTCCTACAGGCCGAAGGGGACGCCGATGACCTTGAGGCGCTTTTCCAGCGAACGCATCCCCCAGGTGGTGACCTCGTCCTGGGTGTAGCCGGAGACGGTGGGATCGGAATCCTCGAGCAACGTCATGCTCAGCGGCAGCGTCTGGTTCAGCTGGTCCTGGATCACTCCGACCCACCTGGGGTCCTGGTGCACCGCGTCGTACAGGAACTTGGTCCCGAAGGTGATGTGCCGGGACTCGTCGCGCATGATCGCGGTGAACCCCGCTCGGAAGCCGGGTAGCTGGTCTTCGCGGCGAAGGTAGTCGAGGGTGAAGCGCTGCCCGGTGAGCGCCAGGAAGCCCTCGATGATGATGTGGTACACGGTCACGCCGCGGACCAGGGTGTCGAAGTTCTCGGGCTCCCGGCGGAGGTCGTCGGCGAGTTTGGCCAGGGTGCCGAAGAAGATGTCGTCATAGGCCCGGTAGACGTGGGGCTTCTGCGCCCAGATCCGGTCGTGGAGGGTGGCCTCCTCGACCCCCAGGACCTCGGAGTAGAAGCGGTCGAAGAAGACCATGTGGCGGGCCTCGTCGACCACCTGGGTGGTGAGGAAGAGCTTCTGCTCGGTGTCGGGGGCGGCGATCACGAAGGGCAGCAGGTCGACGGTGACCTGGTGCTCGCCGATCCAGAAGGAGGCGTAGGTCCGCTCCGACTCCTCCAGCTGGCGGGTGTTGCCCTCGGCCTTCTGGCGCTCGTTGTCGATCCTGTCCTGGGTGAAGTCGAGGTCCTGGGTCTTCCACTGCTGGCGCTCCCACCGGAGGTAGAGCTCGCGGTAGCTGGGGAGCCGCTCCAACCCGTGGTCGAGCAGGGTCAGGACTTCGTCGATGTGGGTGTTGCCGAGCTGAACCAGGCTCGCCTGCTCGACGTCGCTAGTGGTAGTTGCCATGGGCACCTCCGAAACCTTCCGCCAGTGGCCAAAGTACCACAGTTTCTGACGAGGGCGTCAGAAATCTGCGCGGGCGCCGCGGCTGGTGAAGACTGTCGGCGAGAGGACTCGAACCTCCACCCCCTCGCGGGGACCAGCTCCTAAAGCTGGCGTGTCTACCGTTCCACCACGCCGACGCGAATGGCCGGATTCTAGGACTACATTCAAGGCCTGCCCACCGGGACCGGCGGCCAGGCCGCCTCCACCCCCCGATGCTAGCCTCGGTCCAGGTCCATGTCCGCCAATCCCCTGCCCCTGCAGGTCGCCGTCTGCGGCGACGGTGACCCCGACACGCCATACAACGGCGCGGCCGCCGAAGCCGGCACGCGCATCGCGGAGGCGGGAGCCGTGCTGCTGACCGGCGGAATGACCGGCGTGATGCTGGCGGCGACCGAGGCCGCCCGCGCCGCCGGCGGACTTGCCTGCGCCGTGCTGCCCGCGGCGAGCACGGCCTCGGCCATCGCGCCGGCGCAGGTCCGCATCGCCACCGGGGCCGGTGAAGCCCGCAACGTCATCCTGGTTCGCTCGGCGGACGCCGTGGTCGCCATCGGCGGGGGTTACGGAACCCTCAGCGAGATCGCCATCGCTCGCAAGCTGGGGGTGCCGGTGTTCGGCTTCGAGACCTGGTCGGCGTCCAGGCCCGGCGACGGCGAGCCGCTGCTGGAGGCTTGCCCCACGGTGGCCGACGCCGTGGACCGAGCCCTGGCCGCCGCCCGTGGCTAGGGAAACCGCAGAGACCCATAGCCGGCCGCTGCCCGTGGGGGCGTCGCGACACAAGCTGGTCGCCGCCAGCCTGGTGGTGCTGAGCACGGTATCGGCCCAGCTGGGCGCGGCCTATGCCACCCGTCTCTTCCTGCTCACCCCGCCGGTGACCGCCAGCTGGATCCGCAACGTCGTCAGCGCCGGGGCGCTGTTGCTGCTGCTGCTGGCACGGCGAGGGTCGCTGCGGGGCATCAGGCCGGGGTACGCCTTGGCGCTGGGCCTGGTCCTGGGCCTGATGAACACCGCCTTCTACTACGGCATCGCGCTGCTGCCGCTGGGCGACGCAGTGGCGGTGGAGTTCACCGGGCCGATCGTGATCGCCGGCATCCTGTCGCCGCGCCGGCGCGACCTGATGTGGGTGGCGATGGCGGCGGCGGGCGTCATCGCCATCAGCAAGCCGGGCCCCGACCACCTCAACTATGTGGGCCTGGCCTGGGTGCTGGCGGCCGGCGCCTGCTGGGCGTTCTATGTCCTGGTGGGGCGGCGGGTGGCGACCGGCGGGCGGCAGGCGGACACCCTGGCGATGGCGATGGTGGTGGCCGCAATCCTGCTGACCGCGCCCGCACTGTGGCAGGGTGGCGGCACGCTGACCAACCCGGTGGTCCTGCTGATGGGGGTCCTGGTCGGCATCCTCAGCTCGGCGGTGCCGTACAGCGTCGAGCTGCTGGCGATGAAGAGGATCCCCTCCTACGTCTTCGGCGTGCTCCTCAGCCTCCACCCGCTGATGGGCGCCCTGGTCGGCGCGATCGTGCTCAGCCAGGGCGTGCACCCCCTGGAGGCGGTCGGCTTCGCCCTCGTCGTCGGCGCCTCCGTGGGGGTGACGCTGACCAGCCCCCCGGTGGAAGCCGAGGCGGAGGTGCCGATAGTCACCTGACCGTCGGCTCAGTCGGCGAAGAAATCGTCCCCGGCGTACGGGTCAACCGGCACCACCCAGGCCTCGCTGACCTGGCCGCTGTCGTTGAAGTGAAAGATGTGGCAGTAGTTCGACTCCAGAGTCTTGCCGTTGCGCTCGCCTTTCGACGTGGCCAGCACTACCGCATGGTCGTCGCTGGCGAGGACATCGTGGACCTCGACGCCGAAGGTGCCGTTTGTCAGCTGGGCCAGGTTGAGGAAGCTGCCCAGGGTGGCGTCGAGGCCGTCGAAGTCGCCTGCCGTCTGGTTGCGGCCGGTGCCATGCCACTTGACGTCTGGCGCGAGCACCTGCTGCAGGGTCTCGACGTCGTTCTCCTGGAAGGCCTTGTAGCCGCGCCTCGCCGCCTCTGCGTACTCTGCTGCTCCCATTTGCGCTCCTCCTGCGAACCTCGGCGGCCAAGCGCCGCTCCAGCGGGGAAGGCTGGCACCGGCGCCGGTTGGTGTCAAGCGCGGCCCGCGACTCTCAATCTCCGCCTCGGTCGAATGTGTCCTTTTGCCTATGGGCTAGAAGCTTTGCCACGGTAGGTTGTGCCAGTGGGGACCGCGGCCTTGACATCCGTTTACGACCTTGATTGAATGATCAAACAATGTTGACTGATCGATCAACTAGCAGAGGTTTCTAAGTTGAACGTCGCACTCCCCGCCACCGTACAAAGCCCCGCCGCCCAGGAGCGCGCCCGCCACATCATCGAAGCCGCCAGCGCGGCCATGAGCCGCCAGGGTTACGGCAATACCTCGATGAAGGACATCGCCGCCGAGGCCGGCGTGGCCCAGGGTCTGATCCACTACTACTTCGGTACCAAGGAGGACCTCCTCGTTGCCGTGGTCCGCAACCTCAACGACCAGATGCTGACCAACATCAAGGCTGGGATGGCAGAGGTCAGTGGCGATCCCCTGACCCAGATGTGGACCAGCCTCAGGGTGATCCGCGACGAGTACGCGACACAATCCGACTCCTGCCGCCTGTTCTTTGACCTGATCAGCCTCAGCTTCACCAATGAGCGGCTGCGCAAGGAGGTCGCCGAGCTGTACCGCGACCTCACCGCGGAGACGACCGCGATGGTGCACCGGCTGTCCGAAGACTTGCCACTGGCGCCCCCCATCCCGGAGGAGGAGTTCGCCGCCATCCTGCTGGCGACCATCGATGGAGTCCTGCTGCGGAACGTGCTGGAACCCGAGTTTGGCAAGGACCGGCTCTTCCGGGGTCTCGGTTTCCTATGGGCGAGCAGCGCCGCCGCCAGCTACGCGTGGGCGGGAGAGACGCCTCCGCTTGAGGTCTTCGAGGACATCCTGAACTCGGCCGACACACCTGCCACGCCGTCACCGTTCGGCCAGGCCCCGGCCAGGGCGATCGACCCGGAGGCCAAACCCGGCTGATGGTCTTCCGCAGGCTCGGCGAGTTCGCCACCCGCTTTCGGTACCCAATCATCGGGGCCTGGGTGCTGGCCGCCGTGCTGCTCAACATCTTCATCCCCCAGCTCGAGGAGGTCGTCAAGCGCGACGCCACGCCATTCCTACCGGCCAGCGCCGACGTCATGCAGGCCTACAAGGTTATGGGCGAGAAGTTCGCCGGCTCCGACGCGGGGGGCTACGCGATCCTGGTCCTGGAGAACAAGGACGGCATCTCCCAGACGGACAGGGACTACTACGCCATGGTGGTGGGCCGCCTCAACCAGCATCCTGACCGGGTCGCCTTCGTCCAGGACTACATTTCCCACCCCGAGTTCAAATCGGCGGTTGAGAGCAAGGACGGCAAGGCGCTCTACATTCCCGTAGGGCTCAAGGCCGCGGTGGGCACCCCGAGCGCCGATGGCGACGCGTTCTTCCTCCGCGACCTGGTCAAGCAGGATCGGCCCGCCGACCTGACCACCTACGTCACCGGCGACACCGCGATCATCGCCGACTTCCAGAAGAGCATCGAATCGAGCGTCAGCCAGACCACGGTCATCACATTGATCTTGCTGATCGTGATCCTGCTGGTGATCTATCGGTCGCCGGTGACGCCGCTGATCCCGTTGACCACGATCGTGCTGGCGATCCTGGTGGTGCGGCCTATCGTCGCCCTCCTCGGGCTCCACTACATCAAGGTGGCGTCGTTCACCGAGACGTTCTTACTGGCCATCGTCTTCGGCGCGGGCACGGACTACTGCATCTTCCTGATCAGCCGCTTCAAAGAGCAGATGTCGCGCGGGGAGGACAAGCCCAAAGCCCTCAAGACCGCGACCCGGCGGGTCGGTGAGGCGATCGCCACCGCCGCCGCCACCGTGGTCATCGGCGGCCTGGCCATGACCCAGGCCAACGTGTCGCTGTTCAACACCACCGGGCCGGCGATCGCGGTGTCGGTGGCGATTACCCTGGTGGCGGGCCTGACGCTGACGCCGGCGCTGATCGCGATCGGGGGCAAGCGCTTCTTCTGGCCCCAGAAGATCGAGAACGAGAAGAGCAGCCGCTTCTGGAGTGGCGCCTCCCGGCTGATCGTGTCGCGGCCCCGCCAGGTGCTGGTCATGGCCCTGATCCCGCTGCTGGCGCTGGCCGGGCTCTACCCGCTGATGAAGCTGACCTACGACGAGCGCACGCCCCAGCCGCAGGGCAACGAAAGCATCCAGGGGCTCTACACCCTCGACCATCACTACACCGCCGGCGAGATCCTGCCCGACTACATCCTGGTGCAGTCGGACCACGACCTCCGCAACCCCCAGGACCTGGCCCTCCTCGACAGCGTCACCAAGTCCGAGACCAGGGTCCCCGGCGTGACGTCGGTGCGCAGCTTCACCCAGCCGGGTGGCGACCGCATCCCCCAGGCCTCGATCCCCTACCAGGCCGGCCAGGTGGGCCAGGGCCTGCAGCAGGCCCGCGACCAGCTGCAGGCGGGTAGCGGCGGCGTGCAGCAGCTCAAGGACGGCAGCGGGCAGGTGGCCAACGGCGCCGGCCAGGTCGCCGGCGGCGCCCAGCAGGCGCAGAACAGCGTCGACCCCTTCATCGCCGGCCTGCAACAGGAGAACTCCGGGTTGGGGCAGGCGGTGTCAGGCTCGGCGTCGGCCCAGGCTGGCTCGGCCCAGCTCCGCGACGGCGCCAAGCAGCTCTCAGCCGGGCTGGACGCGTCCATTGGGGGCGTGCAGCTGGCCACGGAGCATTTGAACACCGCCCTGATCCTGCTCAACACCGACCCCACCTGCGCCATCAGCGTCAACTGCGCCACCGCCAAGGCCCACGTCCAGGGGGTGTACGACGCCGAGACCAACCAGCTGCTGCCGGGCCTGCGAGGCATGAAGGCCGGCGCCGACAAGATCGCCACCGGCAACGGCAGCCTTGCCGACGGCCTCGGCCAACTCCACGCCGGCCTGGTCCAGGCGCAGGCGGGGGTGCAGCAGCTGGAGGCGGGTGAGCAGACGTTCAAGGACAAGTTGGGCCAGCTGGCCGGTGGCGCCAGCCAGGTGAGCGGCGGCGCCAGCCAGGTCAGTGGCGGCGTGGGCCAGATCGCCTCAGGGACCGAACAGCTCAAGACCGGCCTGGGCCAGGCCGCCGACTATCTCAACTCCGTCGCCGCCAATGGCAGCGACAGCTTCTTCATCCCGCCCGACCAGCTCAACAACCCGCAGCTGGCGCTGGCCCGCTACTACTTCATCTCCAGCGACGGCACCACCGCCCGGATCGTGGTGTTGGGCAAGGACGACCCTTTCAGCACAGCGGCGATGGACCGGGTGCAGAAGGAGAAGTCAGCCGCCTCGACCACCCTGTCCGGGACCCGTCTGGGCAGCGCCCACGTCCTGGCCGCCGGGTTCGCGCCCCAGAACGACAACCTCCGCACCCTCTTCACCCGCGACTTCCTGGTGGTGGCGATCGCGGTGCTGGTCGGTGTGCTGTTGGTCCTGATCCTGCTGCTTCGCAGCCTGGTGGCACCGGTCTACCTGCTGGCGTCGGTGCTGGTCTCGTACGCCGCCGCCATGGGCTTTACCACCGTCGTCTGGCAGTACCTCCTGCACAAGGGGGCGATTGACTGGACGGTGCCCATCTTCGCCTTCGTCATGCTGGTGGCGGTGGGCGCCGACTACAACATCTTCCTGATGTCGCGCGTCCGCGAGGAGGTTCTCGCGGATCCCAAGGAGGGCATTGGACGCGCCATCCGCCGAACCGGCGCAATCATCACATCGGCAGGGATCATCTTCGCCGGAACGTTCGCGGCGATGGTCACGTCGCCCGTGCTCAACATCGCCGAAACCGGCTTCGCCATCACCTTCGGGCTGCTGCTGGACACCTTTGTGGTGCGCAGCTTCGTGGTCCCCGCGGTGGCGGTGCTCCTCGGCAAATGGAACTGGTGGCCGCACTTCGGCATGAGCCGGGCCCGGGTCGAGGCCCTGGAAGCCACCGGCGGCTCCGCCAAGGCCGGCGGCCGGCCCCGGATGCAGCCGGCGAAGTAGGTCCTGGCTTGCCAATCGACGAAGGAGGCGAAACGATGAGGGGTGGGAAGCCGGCCACCTTGGCCACACGCGTGGTTGTGGTGGTTGTGGGCCTCTTCAACCTCGGCATCGGTTTCTGGGCCCTCCTCGACCCGCAGTCGTTCTTCGCCCGGCTTGCGGTCTTCCCGCCGTACAACCAGCACTTCATCCACGACGTCGGCGCGTTCCAGCTGGGGCTGGGCATGGCGCTGTTCCTCGCCCTGGCGTGGAGCGATGCCCTGCTCGTGAGCCTCACCGCCGGTGGCATCGCCGCCACGGTCCACGTCATCAGCCACGTCATCGATCGCGACCTCGGCGGCAACCCCCAGACCGACATCCCCCTGCTCAGCCTGCTGGCGCTGGCCCTCCTAGTCGCCGCCGGGCTGCGGCTCAGGCAGCTCCGGGCTTAGCCGGCGCCGCCTCCGCGGAGGCGGTGTTGGACTCGCGGCTCAGAGACGCCGGCGCAGGAAGTCGACCAGGTCGCGGTTGAAGTCCTCGGCCTTCTCGTACATCGGCAGGTGCCCGCAGTGGTCGTAGAGGATCAGCTCGGCGTCGGGCATACGTTGCGCGGCCCGGTAGGCGTGCTGCACCGGCAGGGTCCGGTCCTGGCGTCCCCAGGTCACCAGCACCGGCATCTTCAGCTGCGGCAGCACATCCCAGAGCAGCTCCTGCTCGGAGTCGGTCAGGCGCTCGGCCATCCGCATGAAGTGCTCCTTGTACCCCGGCTGCAGGTGGGCCTCGGCCATCACGTCGACCTGCTGAGGTGACGACAGCGCCCGGTCGTAGTAGGCGTTCTTGTGCGACTCCTCGAGGATGCGACGGTGACCCACGAAGGGCCGGACCGCAGCCCTCAGGAGCGGCGACGCCAGCAACGACCACAGCTTGGGCGCGCTGGTGAACATCCCCGCCGGGTCGACGCCGACGACGGCGCTGACCCGTTCAGGGTGGTCGGCGGCGGTCTTCAGCGCAATGGCGCCGCCCATCGAGCTGCCCGCGATCGTCGCCCGGTCGATGCCCAGCTCGTCGAGGAAGCGGGTGACGAAGCGGGCGTAGCCCTTCAGCGAGTAGTCGATCCGAGGCATGCCCGACCGGCCAAAGCCGGGCAGGTCGGGGACCACCACGCGGTACCCGGCCTTCGACAGCGGCCCGACGTTTCGGATCCACGCCTCGGCGTGGTGGTTCCAGCCGTGCAGCAACAGCACCGCCGGGCCGGTGCCCACGTCGTAGTGGTAGACGCTGGCCGGCCCCACCTGGGCATACTGGGGCTCCAGCTCGACGGGCGCGTTGTCCGGCGCCGTCGGAGCAGCGTTGAGCTTGCCGGCGGCGCCGCCCGGCCGGCGGGGGCTCACCGTCTGTCCTATGCCTTTCGGGCCGCCGCTTTCTTGGCCGCGGGCTTCTTGGCTGTCGCCTCCACCTTGTCGCGGAGGTTCTCCAGCGACCTGGTCAGGTCCTTGCGCACCTGGCCCTCCGCCGCCTTGGAGGCGACGCCCCCGACGGCCTTACCGATGCCGCCAAAGATCCCACCGCGGCCGCCCCCCATCAGGCTGGCGAGGTCGTAGGAGTTGCTCAGCTTGACCACCGTCGCCCCGCCCTTGGTCGAGAACGTGTAGGTGCCGCCGTTGTCAAAGCCGGCGAACGATTTGAAGCTGATCTTCTTGTCCTTGGCCCAGTCGGTGATCTCGACGTCTGACTTGATGTCCGGCAGCCCGGTGGTCTTCTTGACGAACCGAAATTGCGAGCCCTGGCCGCTGGTCTGCTTGGTCAGCGGCTTGTACTCGGTCATGCCCACGATGTACTTGGTCACGTTCTGGTAGTCGTCGACGAACGCGAACACGTCGCCGATGGGACTGTCGATCTCGATGCTGTTCTCAACCGTGTTGCCCACGTCCAGACCTCCTCGCGAATGCGCCCTATCGTATCCACATGGAGGATAACCAGCCCTACACCGCCGATGACCTGGCCCGGGCGGCGCTGCTGCGTATCGTGCCCTCGGGATATCGGTTGATCGACGCCAGTGACGAGCGCTTCACCGGCATCCGCGACCGCTTCGTCCGCCTGGCCCTCAAGCACCTGGGGCCGCGGCCCTCGCTGATCGGCTTCACCGAGCCCGGCGTCGACCCCCAGGAGGCTGCCCGAGCGGCGGCGGTATGGGCGGCAGAGAACCTCACCCCCAACGCCATCCAGCGACGGGTCGCCCCCGGGGTGTTGGTGATCGCCGTCGACGGCAGCGCCCGGGCCGGACCGGTGGACGGCGCGGCGGTCAGCTCGGCGGTCTGGACCATCGCTCCGGGGGGTGTGGTCGAAGCCAGGGGACGGCCGCCGGGAAGTCCCTCGGCCGGCCTGGTCCGCGACGTCGTCAAGCGCCTGGAGCGCGGCGAGGCGGCGCCCGGCATCGGCCAGGTCGACTACGTCGAGCGCAACCTGATGTATGGCCGTGGCCGGCGCGCGCGAGCCGCCGGGCTCAGCGGGACCGCCGTCCTGCTGATCGTGGTCGGCCTCTTCTTCGGGCTCCGTTTCCTCCCCGCTCTCTTCGCGGGGGCCACCGGGGCGGCCCAGGGCCAGAACAACCCCTGTGCCCGCGGCTGTGTCGTGGTGACGCCTTCGCAGAGTCACAACATCATCGCCACACTCTCCATCGGCCAGACCAGCTCACCCATCCTCTTTCGGGGCGCCGAGGGCTGCCCCGAGGTTTCCAACCCCCAGGTGCTACGGCAGGTCGCCTGCGACAAGGTCGGCGGCACCGACAGCGGCTTCGTGACCACATATCAAGGCCTCGCCAGCGGTCGGACCGACCTGGGCATCGGCATCGCCAACGGCAACGCCTACACCGTGACTGTCGTGGTGCAGTAGGCGTGATCGTCTTCGCCCGATAGCCGATGAGCGAGTACCTGGAGGTCAACAAGCGTCGCTGGAACGAGCTGGCCCGCCTTCACCCCGGCACCGCCTTCTACGACCTCGACCGGCTGCGCGGCGGCGGCAGCTCGCTGCACCGCCTGGAGATCGACGAGGTGGGCCCGGTTGAGGGGCGGCGACTGCTGCACCTGCAATGCCACATCGGGACCGAGACCGTCTCCTGGGCGCGCCTCGGAGCCCTGGTCACGGGCGTGGACTTTGCCGAGGCCGCGATCGACGAGGCCCGCCGGCTGGCCGCGGCCTGCGGGGTCGACGCCACCTTCGTCCTCTCCTCGATCGACGACCTGCCCAACAACCTCGATGGGACCTTCGACATCGTCTTCACCTCGTGGGGCGTGATCGGCTGGCTGCCGGATCTCGGCCACTGGGCCGAGGTGGTGGCCCACTTCCTGGAACCGGGTGGCGCGTTCTACATCGCCGAGGGCCATCCCGTCGCCTGGACCTTCGACGACGAGAGCTCCGACCTCGCCGACCTGAAGGTCAGGTACGACTACTTCCCCGGCCATTTCCCACAGCAGTTCGAGAGCCAGGGGAGCTATGCCGACCGCGAGGAGGCCGTCGTCAACCGGCGCACGTACGAGTGGACCTGGACCCTGGGCCAGGTCGTCAGCGCCCTCGCCGGCGCCGGCCTGGTGATCGAGTTTGTGCACGAGCACGACCGCATCCCGTTCCAGATGCTGCCGATCCTGGAGCTGGACGAAGACGATCCCGACGAGCCCGGCCGCTGGTACCGGATGCCACCGGGCCGGCCGCGGATCCCGCTGAGCTTCTCGATCCGGGCCCGCAGGCCGTAGCGCCACCAGGGGGCGGGAGCGGACCCCCGCCGGCTACATCGCCCGGTTGCCGGAGATGGCGCGGCTGATAACCAGCCGCTGGATCTCCGAGGTGCCCTCGAAAATGGTGTAGATCTTGGAGTCGCGATACCAGCGCTCCACGGGGTAATCGCGGATGTAGCCGTAACCCCCCAGGATCTGGATGGCCTGCTCGGTGACCCAGACCGCGGTCTCGCCGGCCTTGAGCTTGGACATCGAGCCCTGGCCCTTGTCGAAGTCCTTCTGCTGAGCCGCCATCCAGGCCGCGTGCCAGACCAGCATCCGAGACGCCTCGATCTCGGTGCACATGTCAGCCAGCTTGAAGGCGATCGCCTGGTTCTCGATGATGGGGCGGCCGAATGCCTCGCG
Source organism: Candidatus Dormiibacterota bacterium (assembly GCA_049644325.1). Lineage (GTDB taxonomy): Bacteria > Chloroflexota > Dormibacteria > DASZGP01 > DASZGP01 > DASZHA01. The sequence goes on along the minus strand of JBARRR010000039.1, from coordinate 49,408 downwards.
CTCCTTGGCGTAGTCCAGCGCGTACTCGTAGGCGGCGCGGGCGATGCCGACCGCCTGAGCGCCCACCAGCGGGCGGGTCATCTCGAAGGTGCGCAGCGCCCCCGAGCCCTTGCTTACGTGGCCCTCCTTGGCCTTGGCCAGCCGGGCCTCGAGCTTCTCCTCGCCGCCGAGCAGGTTATCCGCCGGGATGCGGCACTCCTCGAGGACCACCTCGGCCGTATGGGAGGCGCGGATGCCCAGCTTCTTGTGCTTCTGGCCCTGGCTGATGCCCTTGGTGCCCTTGGGGACCACGAAGGTAGCCTGGCCCTTGGCGCCCAGCTCGGGGTCGACGGAGGCCACCACCACGTGGGTGTCGGCGATGCCGCCGTTGGTGATGAAGACCTTGGTGCCGTTCAGCACCCAGTCGTCACCGTCGCGCTTGGCAGTGGTCTTGAGGCTGCGGACGTCGGAGCCGGCGTTGGGCTCGGTGACGGCGAAAGCGCCCAGCTTGATGTCGGTGGGAGTTCCGTAGCACTCGGGGATCCACTGCATCACCTGGTCGGGGGTCCCGCTGGCGAAGATGCCGGCGGCGGCCAGGCTGGAGCCCATGATCGCTAGCCCGATACCGGCGTCGCCCCAGAAGAGCTCCTCCTGGGCGATCGGGCCGAGCAGCCCGGTGGGGTCGCCAGCGAAGGTCTGCTGCAGGAAGTCAACCGAGTAGATGCCGACCTCGGCCGCCTCCTGGATGATGGGCCAGGGCATCTCTTCCTTCTCGTCCCACTCCGCGGCCGCCGGGCGAATCTTCTTCTCCGCGAACTCGTGGATCCACTGCTTCATCTCGAGCTGCTCAGCGCTCAGTTCAAAGCTGATCATGGGGTACCTCGGTAGTCCTCCGGGGGTTCGAGAGACCCCCGGCCGGACAATGATTCAAGCCTGCGTCCGTCCGACGGATCATAGAATATGACACATCAGTCATGACGCGGTGCGTTGTACGGGACAGTACCCCCAGTCGCACCAAAAAGTCAACTCGAAATCGTGTGCCATGGAACGTTGACACATGCCCACGATAGGCCACCCCGACGCCGAGGAAGTGGAGGCGGCTCGGCCCCGGGTCGGGCATAATCCGCCTCGATGACCGAGCCCGAGGGCAGCACCCCCAACCTACCCCAGCAGCAGCGGCGGGCCCGCCGGATTGCCCTGACGCCCGAGGAGATGGAGCAGCTGCTAGCCGAGCAGCGAACCTGCCGGGTTGGCTCGATCGGCTTCGACGGCCGCCCCCACGTCACGCCCATGTGGTACGCGTGGGATGGCGCCAGCATCTGGCTCTACTCCATCCTCAAGAGCCAGCGGTGGACCAACCTGATGCGCGACCCACGGGTTTCGGTGGTGGTCGATACCGGCGACGATTACTTCGAGCTCCGAGGCATCGAGTTCATCGGCCGGGTTGAGCCCATCGGCGAGCAGCCTCGAACCGGGGAGCCGAACCCCGAGCTGGAGACAGCTGAGCTGATCCTTGCGCGCCGGTACATGGGCGGTGACGTTGTCTTCCACGACGGCCGCCACGCCTGGCTGCGGCTGCAGCCCGAGAAGATCGTCAGCTGGGACTTCCGCAAGCTCGACCCCGGCAACGTCGCCTTCAACCCCAGCCCGCAAGGCTAGGCGGATGGCGGACTGGGGGCTGGTCGAGGCCGGCCCCGCAACCCGGGCCCATGGCGACCAGGCCGAGGTCAGGGCCAAGCTCTCAAAGCTGCGGGCGGCCATGGGCGCGGCCGAGGTCGAAGCCGTCTACCTCGAGGGCTGGGCCAACGTCGCCTGGTTGACCGGCGGCCGAGGCAACCGTGTAGTCCTCGACTCCCCGCGTGGGCTCTGCGGCCTGCTGGTCACCGACAGCGGCGCCTGGCTGCTGGTCCCCAACAACGAGGAGGCGCGGGTCCGAGCCGAGCCCTTCGCCGACCTGCCTCTGCCGGTGGTTGTGCGGCCCTGGTACCAGCTACCCCTCTGGCAGTCGGCCCTCGCCGCGGTGCCATCGGCCACGCGCTGGGCCAGCGACGTCGCGGTCCCCGGCTGGGGCGCGGCCGAGCCGCTGCTGGCCTCCGACCGCCAGCGGCTGGGCGAGGCCGATGTCTCCCGCTACCGGGCGCTCGGCCTGGACGCCACCGAGGCCCTCGAGACCGCCCTGCTGGAGGCCCGCGAAGGCTGGTCCGAGCTCGAGGTGGCCGGCACGGTCGCCGCCGCGCACAAGGCCCGGGACATCGAGGCCGGCGTGGTCCTCGTCGGCACCCGGGCACGGGCCGAGCGCTTCCGCCACCTGGTTCCTACCCCGGCCACGGTCGAGGGCGGGCTGATCGCGTCGGTGACGGCCGAACGCCATGGCCTCCACGCCTCCGTCACCCGCTGCCTCAGCTTCGGCGCCCCCCCGGCGGAGCTGCTGGAAAAGCACGCCACCGTGGTGGCCGTCGACCGCGCCTACCTGGCCGGCAGCCGCCCCGGCATAACCCTGGGTGACGCCTTCCGCGGCGGTGAGCAGGCGTACGCCTCGGGCGGCTTCTACGACGACTGGAAGGAGCATCACCAGGGCGGCACCACCGGCTATGCCGGCCGCGAGGTCTTCGCCAAGCCGGAGGAGACCTACACGCTGGAGGCGGGCATGGCCACCGCCTGGAACCCCACCATCCCCGGCGCCAAGTCAGAGGACACCTACCTGGTCACAGCCGAGGGCCTGGAGTGGCTGACCCGCAATCCTGGTTCGGAGTGGCCGCTGTCCGGGGCCGATGAGGACATCCCCCGGGTCGGGATCCTCGAGCGCCGACCGGGAGGCGGGGCGAGCGCCTAACCCCGGGGCGAGTCGAGAACCTTGAGCTCGGGCGGCGCGCTGCCGGCGGCACTGGGGCCGGGCAGAAGAACGCGGTGCCACGCATCCGCGAACGCGGATGCCGCGGTGGTCTCCTGCGCGGTGAAGTAGATCACCTGGCGGTCCTCGGACTCCAGCACCGCGAGCAGCTCGGAGCGGCGGTCCTCGTCGCTCAGGGCGAGGGCGTCGTCAAGGAACAGTGGCAGCCGTTCGGCCTTGGAGCCGACGATGTCGAGGAGGCCCAGACGGAGCAGCAGGTAGATCTGCTGTTGGGTGCCCCGGCTGAGGCGGCCCAGGTCCACCATCTGTTTGGTTTCGGGAGCCCTGACCATGACCTCGAACTTGTCGTTGACCACCGCCTCGGAATAGCGTCCCGACGTGATCCGTGGCAGGTCACGGGAAAGGTAGGCCTGGAGCTTGGGCGCGTAGGCGCGTCGGATCTCCTCCGACGCCTGCTTCAGGTGCTGGGCCGCCAGACGCGCCGACTCACCGAACGCCTCCAGCTCGCCGATCTGCGCTCCGAGCCCGGCCACCTGCTCCTCGAGTGCGGCGACGTCCCCGACCTGGCTGGTGCGAACCGACAACGACGTGCGCTGCCGCTCCAGCTGCAGCCGCAGCTCGGTCTGTCGCACCTTGGCGGCGCTGAGGCGGGCCTGGGCCTCGCGGGGCGCGCCGCCATCGATGTCCGCAGCCGGCTGGAGCAGCTGGTCGAGCCGCGCCTGGATGTCGTCAACCGCCTTCTGCTGTTGCGCCAGCTCGCGCCGCGCTCGCTGGTGGTCGAGGGCGATCATCAGCGCTGCCCTGTCAGGGAAGGTCATGGCACCGACTCTCAGCCGCGCCCGCGCGGCCCCCATGCCGCCTCGGGTCACGAGCAGGACCCCAATGGCCGCCACCGCGGCGGATGCGGCCAGCATCGGCCCCAGTTGGGCGACCAGGCCACCGGCGAGGCCGCCGATGCCCGCCAGGATGAGCAGCAGCCCGACGATCAGCGGCAGCAGACCCGGGCGCTTCCCCGCCTCCTCGGGACTGACCAGCAGCTGGCGGGCGGTCTCGATGTCGGCGTCGCTCCAGGGCGGGCCCTCCTTGGGGACATCCGCGTCGGCGCTCAGTGACGCCCGGCGCAGCTCGGCCTCGGCCAGCCGGCCGTAGGCCCGCTCGATCTCCGCGCTCAGGCGCCGCTGCTCCTCCTGGCGGCGGTCGTCCTCGGCCATCATCCCGGCGACCTCGTCGCGGGCGCGCTCGATCGCCGACTCGGTCCGGGCAATCGCGTGGACGTCGGAGTCGAGCTCGGCCCGCGCCGCGGTGACCCGGTCCAGCTCCCTCTGGGCGGCGACCAGGTCGCGCTCCAGCTGGTTGCGGCGGGTGGCGGAGTTGGCCTTGGGGATGGTCGACTGGCGGGCAGCGTCCTCCAAGCGGGTGATTGCCTGCTCCACCAGCACGTCAACCCCGGAATCGCTGAGGCGGAGCAGGCTCTCGCGGATCTCGGCATCGTCGCTGATCACCGCCAGCTCCCCCTCCCCCACGCAGGTGAACTGGCGGAAGACCGTCGAAGACACACCCAGCATCGCCTGGCCGACGTCGAGCCAGCCGTGGGTGCCGCCGGTGAACTCCGCGCTGATGTCGTCACCCCCGGTGTGGTCGATGACCTGGGTGCGCTCGCCGCTGAAGTCCCAGTCGACCTCGACCATGCGCCCGCTGTCGAGCCGGTATGCGAGGCTCAGGCCGCAGGGCTCGCCATTCCAGGGTGATGCGTCGCGCAGCGCTCCCTGGTGGCCACCGCCCCGCTTGCTGGGCGCCAGCCCGAAGAGCCCGGCCAGCAGGCACTCCATCAGCGTCGACTTGCCGGCCTCGTTGGGACCGACTACCAGCAGCCGGTCGTGGTCGCAGTCGACCAGGATGTCGTGGAACCTTCGGTAGCCCCGCACCCGGAGCGACACCAGTCTCATCGCGCCGCTCCCATGGTCACGCCGGGACCCTGATGTCGCCTTCGAATGCGTCGACCACCAGCTGGGCCGCCCGCAACCCGACGTCCCCGCCATCCTCGAGTAGACGCGCCACCGCCCTGCCGCGGGCGTTGGGCTCCTGGGCCAGCTGGGCCAGGTCGACCTCGGGCTCGGTGGCGTCGGCCACCAGGGCGCCCATCACCGACTCGGAGGCGGCCGCCGCCAGCGCTGCCGGCTCGATCGCCAGGCTCTTGGCGCGGCGGCCGTAAAGCCTGATGCTGACCAGCGCCCGTTCGCGCTCGGGGCTCGCCTCCAGCCTCTCGCGAACCCGGCTGCCCAGCTCCGACGAGTCGGCCACCTCGGCGACGTCGACGCTGACCGCCCCGAAGCGGCTGAGGCCGGCTGCGACCGCCTCCACCGCCACGCGCTCCGGGGTCGCGTCCACCCAGAGGGCGCCATGGTTGCCGCTGGTCTCGCTGGGATCCAGCGGCACCGGCGAGCCCGGCCAGGACATCAGCTCGCCGGCCTGGCCGGAGTGGATATGGCCGAGGAGGGCGTGGTCGATGCCCATCGCCCGCACATCCGGCTGCAGCAGGCCCAGGCTGCCCCAATCTCGGTCGGTCCCCATCCGGGTCAGGTCCACGGCGTGGACCACCAGCAGCTGGGCGCGACCGTCGTTCGGAGGAACATGGAAGGACCTCAAGGCGGCGCCGTCGATCTCGCGACTGGCATAGCCCAGCGCCCAGATCACGGCGTCCGGCGTCTCCACGCGCACAGGGACGGGGTCAAGGGCCAGGGTGACGTTGGCGGCCCACTCCAGGGTCCGGTAGGGCGACGCCGCCGTGGCGGGGTCGTGGTTACCCGCCGCCAGCACCACGGGACAGTCCAGCCGGCCCAGTTGCCGGGCGATAAACGCCGCAGTGTCACTGGTGATGTGCTCGATCTCAAAGAGGTCGCCGCCGATCGTCACGGCGTCGGCCCTGCCCTCGATGGCGGTGTCGACGGCCCATTCCAGCCCCTGGCGCAGGAGGCTGCGCCGGCGGGCGCCATCGCACCCGGCGAAGGCCATACCCCCAAAGGCTCGATCGAGATGCAGGTCAGCGACGTGGAGTAAACGCATCCTCTCCCTGAATTCTATGGCGCGGGTGCCGCGTGGCTGCGACTAACCGTTAAGACGGAGGCGGGTGCCCGAGGCTTGCTCCATCTCCTGGAGGAGCGCCGAGTAGTCCTGGTCGGCGTGGCCGGCCTCGACGGCTGACTGGAACAGGGCGCGGGCCAGGTCGGTGAGCGGCGTGGCCTGGTCCGACTCACGAGCCAGGTCCGCGGCCAGGTTCATGTCCTTGACCAGCAGCCGGGTCATGAAGCCCGGATCGAACTCCCCGGCGAGGGCCCGGAGCTTGAGCTGGCCGGAGAGCTGGGTGCTGCCGCCGCTGCTGACCTCGAGCACCTCGACCAGGGTGTTGAGGTCGGCGCCGGCGCGGACGCCGACCATCAGCGCCTCAAGGGTGGCGGCCGAGATCGAGCCGACCAGCATGTTGTTGACCAGCTTGATGATCTCGCCGCTGCCCACCGGCCCGGCATGAAAGATGCGCCCCGGGTCGCCCATCGCTTCGAACAGCGGCCGCGCCCGCTCCAGGACACTGGCGTCGCCGCCGGCCATGATCGTCAGGGTCCCCGCCTCGGCCCCGAAAGAGCCGCCGCTGACGGGGGCGTCGAGGAACGCGATGCCGCGGGCGGCGCAGGCCGCCGCCACCTGGCGGCTGGTCGCCGGCGCGATCGTGCTCATGTCGATGAGGACCGAGCCATCCGGGGCGGCGGCCACCAGGCCTCCCTCGCCCAGGGCGACGTCGGCGACGTCCCGCGAGGTCGTGACCATGGTCACCAGGAACTCGCGGTCGCGGGCCAGATCGATCAGCGTCGGCTGGGTCTCGATGCCCTCGGCCCCAGCGCGCGCGGCCGTCTCCTCCCGGCGGGCCCAACCGGTTACGTCGAAGCCGGCCTGCTTGAGGTTGCGCGCCATGGGCAGGCCCATGACGCCGAGGCCGACGAAGCCGACCCGCGTCCGCTCGCCCCCGACCGGCGGCTCCGCGGACGAGTCCGGCATCACCCCCGCCCCGCCAGCGCCACCGCCCCGGCCGCCATGGTCTTGATCCCGACCCTGATCGACTCCTCGTCGATGGTGAACTCGGACGAGTGGTGCTGCGCCGGCTCGCCCGTCCCGGGGCGGGCGCCGACAAAGAAGTGCACCCCCGGGATGCGGCGGAGGAACTCGCTGATGTCGTCGCTCATGGGCACCGGCGGGATCGCGATCACGTTGGCGGCGCCGATCATCTCAGCCGCCGCCGCGCTCCAGGTGCTGACCGCCTCGGCCTGGTTCTCCACCGGCGGAACCGGCGTTGGCAGGTCGAGGTCGACCGAGACGCCGAACTCGGAGGCGACATCGGCGGCCACCGCGTCAAGCCGCTTCAGGGCCTCGCCGTACTGGTCCGCGGTATACGTGCGCAGCGACCCCCGTAGTACCGCGTCGCGAGGGATGACGTTGGCGGCGGTGCCGGCGCGGATGGCCCCGGTGCTGCAGGCGCACGCCGCCCACTCGTACTCCATCCCCTCCACCACCTCGGGAAGGCGCGAGGCCAGCCTCGAGACCGCAAGGATCACGTTGCCCTCGGCCTGGGCCTGGGCGCCATGGCCGCCGCTGCCGCGCAGCCGGGCGGTGATCGGCTGCGCCTGGCTCATCATGATGCCGCTGCGGACCGCCACCAGCCCGGGCGGGAGCGGGCTGGATACGTGGAGGCTCAGGACCCGCTCGGCGCCGAGTCCGTCGAGGACGCCGCCCTCGATCATCCGGCTGGCTCCCGCCAGCAGCTCCTCGGCCGGCTGAAATAGGAAGACGTAGCTGCCTGGCAGTTCCTCCGCCAGGGTCGAGAAAATCTCGGCGGTGGCCAGGAGGATGGCGACGTGCGCGTCGTGGCCGCAGGCATGCATGACGCCCTCCACCTTGGAGCGGAACGGCACGTCCACCTCTTCGGCCACCGGCAGGGCATCGATGTCGGCGCGGAGCAGCACCCCGCGCCCGGGCCGACCTCCCTTAAGGCGAAAGACGGCGCCGGTCTCGGTGCCGGCGGCCAGCTCCTCCAGGCCCAGGGCCGAGAGCCGCTCCTGCACCAGCGCGGTGGTGGCCTTCTCCTCGAATCCCAGCTCCGGGTAGGTGTGAATATGGCGACGCGTGTCGACGGCGCTGTCGAATAGCTGGTCGGCAAGGGGGGCGAGGTCGAGATGCCCCACGTTGTTAAAAGGTCTTGGTTGCGCCCTTGAGCTGGGTCGGCGGCTGGCCGTCGATGGCAAGGGCTTTGAACCCCGGGACAAAAAAGCTGAGCGCCTTGACGGGACCGCTGTTGTCGGCCTTGCGCTGGATGGTGGACTCGAAGTTAAGTGTTGTTCCGCCGAACGATGTGGCTGGCTCGGCCGTGGTGCTGTAGATAGTGGCGCCGTCCGCGGTCGTGATCCAGGCACCACCACTCCTGGTGACGCAGTAGGTATGAGTACCAGCCGGGGTCGGCGACGACTCCTGTTTAGCATCCTTGGTGGAGTTGTTTTGCAGCTGCCCCCAGTCATTGGAGGCGCTTCCCTGGCGCAGGTATCCGGATGAGATAACCTGGCCGTCCCGGAACGTCACCGACACGAAGTAGGCGGCCAGATAACCAGGCGGGATAACTTGGCTGGTGGTATTGATCCCGGCGCACACCGATGACCCGCCGTCCGAACTGTCGCTCGCTACTGCAGCTAGGCTGCTGCTTCCGGAGTACTGGTATACGCTCCCGGCCTGGATCTGCTGCGGGTAAGCGGCGCCTGTCCGGCTGGGGGCCGCCGGCGACGCCGCGGGGGCCGGCGAGGCGGATTCCGCGGGCGTCGGCGAGGCCGAAATCGATGGGCTAGCGCTCGGCGAAGGCGAGGTTGAGGAGCTGGTTGACGTATTCGAGGACGCCTGCTGTGGGGAGACGTTTCGAACTGCGCGCACACCGAAGGCCGCACCGACGCCGACAGCCACGGCGACGATGAGTGTTACGAGCTGGAGAGCCCGGTTTCCCATCGAGGATGGAGTCTAAACGACAGGTAGGATTCTTGGGTGCTGCCGCCACCGTCTAGTAGTTTCGCGTTCACTGCGCGCTGCCGCCTCCAGAACAGGCCCGGAATGCTCGGTCTGCTGACCTCGGCGGTGGGCGCGGCTGACGGCGACCTCCGAGCCATCGACATCGACAAGATTGAGCCGGGATCGATCATCCGCGAGCTCACCGTGCAGGCCCGGGACTCGGAGCACGCCCATGCCATCGTCGAGGCGATGCGGCGCGTCGAGGGCGTCGATGTGCTCGAATATGCCGACAGGACCTTCAAGCTCCACGAGGGGGGCAAGATCAGCGTCGTCCCCAAGGTCCCGATCAAGACCCGCGACGACCTCTCGATGGCCTACACCCCGGGCGTGGCCCGCGTCTGCCGGGCCATCGCCGAGGACCCCTCTCGGGCCCGCGAGCTGACGATCAAGCGGAACATGGTGGCAGTCGTCACCGACGGCAGCGCCGTTCTCGGCCTCGGCAACCTGGGTCCGCTGGGCGCCCTCCCGGTGATGGAGGGCAAGGCCATGCTGTTCAAGGAGTTCGGCGACGTCGACGCCTTCCCCATCTGCCTCAACACCCAGGACATCGACGAGATCGTCGAGGCGGTGGAGCGGATCGCGCCGGTCTTCGGCGGCATCAACCTCGAGGACATCTCGGCGCCGCGCTGTTTTGCCGTCGAGGAGCGCTTGATCGAGTCCCTCGACATCCCCGTCTTCCACGACGACCAGCACGGCACCGCGGTGGTGGTGATGGCGGCGCTGCTCAACGCGCTCAGGATCGTCGACAAGAACCTGGCCGACCTGCGGGTGGTGGTCGCCGGCACCGGCGCCGCCGGGGTGGCGTGCACCAAGATGCTGCTGGCCGCAGGCGTGATGGACATCATCGGCGTCGACCGCCACGGCGCCATCTTCAAAGGCCGCGAGCCTCTCGACTCCGGCGTCAAGCGGTGGTACGCCGGCCGCACCAACCAGTACCAGCGCGAGGGCTCCCTCTCCGAGGTGATGACGGGGGCCGACGTCTTCCTGGGCGTCAGCGGCCCGGGCCTGCTCCAGCCCCGCGACGTCGCCAAGATGAACGACCTGCCCATCGTCTTCGCCCTGGCCAACCCCGATCCCGAGATCCGTCCCGAGCTTACTGAGGGCCTGGTGGCGGTGATGGCCACCGGGCGTTCCGACTACCCCAACCAGATCAACAACGTGCTCGCCTTCCCCGGCATCTTCCGCGGCGTGCTCGACTGCGGCGCCCGCTACATCACGGACAACATGAAGCTGGCGGCCGCCCAGGCGATCGCCGACATCGTCTCCCCCGACGAGCTCGGCCCCGAGTACGTGGTGCCGTCGGTGTTCAATCGCCGCGTCGCGCCGGCGGTCTCGGCGGCGGTGATCGAGGAGGCCAAGCACACCGGCCAGTTCCACCCCCACGAGGTGCCGGCCGACCCGCTCTACAGCTGACCAGGCGCTCCGGTCAGGCGACGGCGCCGAAGCTAAGCTGTCAAACATGAGTGGCCCGGTGACCGGCATCGCCGAGATCGTGCTCTGGAGCCACGACCTCGAGAAGAGCTACGGCTTCTACCGTGACGTCTTCGGCCTGACCATGATGGAGCAGCGTCAGGACATCCCGCCACGGTTCCTGCTGGCCGCGGAGACCGACGTCGGGGTGCCCCAGATGATCGTCCTCGTCCCCCACCCTGAGCCGGATTCGCCGTTCCCGGGTGAGAAGCCCCGGCGACCACTGCACCACATGGCCTTCTCGGTCGCCCCCGACCGCTACGAGGAGCTGGCTGACCGCTGCCGCGCCGCCGGGCTCGAGGTGCGCGACGGGATTCATCCGGTGCTCAAGGGGGTAAGAACGTTCTACGTAGACGACCCGGACGGCAACGAGGTCGAATGTATAGCGTTGGCGGAATCAGTTACTGAGTGAAGTCGGGATTCAACTGGGACACGGAGGCTACATGACGCGATCAATCATCGGACTGATGCAGGCTTTGGTTGGAAACCCTGAAGGCGTGGCCAACCTGTTTGCGCCCGACGTCCAGTTGTTCGGATCGCTCACTCATAAGCCGTTCGAGGGCAGGGAGGCAGTGCTGGTTATCTTCGGGATGCTGGCCGCCGTGTGCCAGGACGTCCGGTACGTGAAGGAATACACAGCTGACGACGGGGTGACGCTCCTCGTCCACGGTCGGATCGGCGACCGGCAGTTCGACGGTATCCAGGTCTTGACGTTCAACAGCGACGGCCTAGTCACGAGCTTCCGCGACTTCGTCCGACCGATGTCGGCGCTGCAGGCCCTGCAGACGGCGGCCGGCGAGTACCTGGCCCGTCCAACTGGCTGAGCGTCGCCGCGCCACGACTTGGACCAGGCTGCCCCGCCGAGGATCCGTGGTCGAGCCCTCTTCCTCGCCCCTGGCCGACTACATCTGGGACCCTGATGGCAACGAACTCGAGGTGATCTCGCCCGAACCCTAGGCCGCGGGAATGACCATTCAGCCGCCCCGTGTTGTATCTTCTTAACAAGCACGACGAGGGGGCTTTGGAACGCCGGCTGATCTGCCAGGACTTCTAGCCACCTCCACTGAGCGCTTCAGACTCACGGGGCGTGCCCAGCTGAGACTCGCGATCCACCCCTATCCGGTGAAGCGAGCCCCACCCGAGCACCCCGGACACAACAACACACTCATCGACAATCCTGCGGTTGAACCGCTTCGGGACTACTCGCTCGAACACCTGGTCATCCAGGTGGATCTCTCCAACGTGCCCTGGCTGGCCGCGCTGTCAGAGGGCAAGGATGACGCCTACGTCTACCTCAGCGACTTCTTCGCCGGGGTGACCTTCGGGTTGATGCTGGGTCGCGCCTACGAGGTGACCCTCATCTTCCAGCCCCAGCCGGGCAAGTACCACGCCTTCGCCACCCACGTGGACACGCCGCCCAACGACATGAACATGCAGCGCGCGGCGCTTCGAATCGAGGACATGAAGCCGATCGAGGTCAGCCAGAGCGAGTGGCTGCTGCTGCCCAAGATCGAGGCCCCGAGGGTCACGTTCGCCCCCGTCGGCCAGGAATGGAGCTCGGAGCTGGCCCAGTGGTATCGCAACTTCGGCGTGCCCGGGACCCCGGGCGCCGCCGCCGGCAGCGACGGGGAGGACCTGGGCACCTTCACGCCGATCCCAGTTTCCTCGCCTGCCCGCACCTTCCTGGAGCAGGTCGACACCGTCCTCGACGTGCTCCAGACCGCGCGCGAGAAGCGCGCCCGGGAGCTGCGCCGCAAGGCCACGGTGGCGTCGACGGAGCTGGAGTGCCCAGGCTGCCACCACCGCATGGAGCCGCCACAGCGCGCGTGCCCCAACTGCGGCAAGCCGCTCGGTTCGGGCTTCCAAAACCCCGGTGCGGCGACCCAGGCGACCCTGGAGCTGGGCCCCGGACAGGCAGATCGTTTCAACTCCTTCCAGAAGCTCCAGGTGATCACGCCGTACGGCGAGATCGAGGCGCCGTTCGAGGTGATGGACCGCAACCGGCTGCGGGTCTCCTTCAAGCGCCCGGCGGTTCTGCCCGACAACGTCGAGGTCTCCCCCATCGAAGGTGGCGCGGTGGCCGCGGCGCAGCGCCACGCCCTGGACATGGCGCTCTCCGGTCACCCCGACCTGGCCACCGTGGTGCAGCTGGTGGCGGAGCCGGAGAAGATCCCCCAACCCCGCGACGACGCGCTACCGAACCCCTTGTTCAACGAGATGATCGAGGACAACCTCGAGCAGCAGGAGGCCGTACGTCGCGTGGTGGCGATGCCCCAGGGCTCGGTGATGATGCTGCAAGGGCCGCCCGGCACCGGCAAGACGACCGTCATCGTCGAGGCCGTGCGCCAGATCCTGGAGGCGCAGCCGCACGCCCGGATCCTGATCTCCTCGCACTCCAACCGCGCCGTCGACGACGCCACCGAGCGCCTGCAGAAGGTCGGCGTCAAGATCTTCCGCCTCCGCGCCGGCGACGACGTCGGCGTGGGCACCTGGGACCGCGCCGGCGACGAGCGCGTTGTGGCGGCAACCTGCAACAAGGCGGTGGTGACCGAGGGCCAGCGGGGCGAGCAGTACACCTACGCTTTCCTCGACGAGGCCAACAAGGCCCGCGCCGAGGAGACCCTTCCCTTCATCGCCCTCGGCGAGCGGGTCGTCCTCATCGGCGATCACCACCAGCTTCCTCCAGTCGTCGAGGAGGAGGACCTCGGCGAGCTCCGCCGCGGCACCCCGGAGTGGCACCTGGCCCGCAGCAGCTATTTCGAGATCCTGTGGGGCTCGACCCTGCCGGAGACCAACAAGACGGTTTTCCTGGTCCAGCACCGGATGCACCCGGCGATCCGCCACCTGGTTAGCCAGCGCTTCTACCGCGGCCAGCTGCGCGATGGCGAGGTGGTCAAGAAGTACCAGCGCCCCAAGATCATGGGCGCGCCCCGCTCCCTGATCTGGATTGACTCCGCGGGCGCCGAGGTCCGTGAGATGCGTACCGGCAACGGATCGATCTACAACCTCAACCACGTCAACATCTGCCGCGGTCTGGTGCGGATGGTGAGCGAGCGCACCGACCCGTCCCTCAACATCGCGTTGATCGGGATGTACCGCGAGCAGCTGCGCCGGTACGGCGGCTGGAAGCAATGGACCAATCGCGACTTCCGGGCCGACACCGTCGACGCCTTCGAGGGCGCCGAGGCCGACATCGTCATCGTCGACCTGGTCCGCAGCAACCCGCGTGGCATGGTCGGCTTCCTCGAGGTTCACAACCGGATCAACGTGGCCATGTCGCGAGCCAAGAGGCTGCTGATCATCGTCGGCGACAGCCAGACGGTGCGCAGCAACCGCGTCCTCCGCCAGGTTTTGGAGGGCTTTCGCCGCAGCGGCGCGATCATCCCCTGGAACCGCCTGCCGCACGTCGCCAAGGGCCAGAAGCGCCGCCGGCGCCGCACCCGCCAGCCCCGCGAGGGCCAGGCTCGGGTGGTGTCGATCACACCGACGGAGGAGAACGGCGGTGGCGGCGACAGCGGCGCCGACGCCACGCCGCGGCGGCTGCCCCGCCTGCGCGACTGGACCCCAGGCGAAGCTCTCCCCGATGCCGCCGAGAACGGCGCCGCCGGCGAGGCCGACGCGGTGGCAGGCTCCGACACGCGCCCGCGCACCGGCGACATGGATCCGCCGCGCCGGTCGAGAAGGCGTCGCCGCCGGCGTCGGAGACGCGGCGCCATGCCAGGCGACACCACAGCAGCGTCGGACGGTGGCCAAACAACAAACGTCGAGCATCCCTCGATGCCAACCGAGTCGTCCCCGGCCGAGCGGGTCGCGCCGCCCCGCGAACCCAGTGGAGACCCGCCGGCACCCGCCGAAGGGTAGCCGGGGCGGCAAAAAAGGAGAGGGCCCCAGAAGGGGCCCTCTCGATCCGCGATGGCGGCCCCAAGGGCCGCATCGTTTCTACCGGTAGCTGCGTCCGGGCAGCCGGCTGAAGCAGTCGCTGCAGTACACCGGCCGGCCACTCGTCGGCTGGAAGGGTACCTGGGTCGGCTGACCGCAGCTGCTGCAGACCACGTCAAACATTTGACGTGAGGCGCTGCCGCCGGCGCCGGCGCCGCCACGAGAACCACGCCGGATGGCGCGGCAGTCGGGGCACCGACCGGGCTCGTTCTGCAAACCCTTGGACGCGTAAAACTCCTGTTCGCCTGCGGTGAATGTGAACTGCTGACCGCAGTCACGACAGGTCAGGACCTTGTCCTGATAGCTCACTAGATGGACCTCCTAGATGGTTGGTAACGGGACCTCTGGGTTACGAAGCAGAGCTATCAGGTCTGCGATCCTTGCGACTCGGGTCTTCGGGATCCCTGCAAAATTCACTGCCCGGCTTCCCGGGGGCGGCGTTAATTGTAGACAGCATCCGTGATGACCGTGTCAAACATTGCCCGCGGTGCTGTGACGACTTATGTGCTTGAGCGCCTCGCGCCGGCTCAGCCCGCTGAGCTGGGATTCATGCTCGGCGACGTAAGCCGCCACCCAGGCGGCATCGACCTTGGCGTGCTCCCGCAGCGCCCACCCGATTGCCTTGCGGATGAAGAAGTCCCGGTCCCCCAGGTTGGGTTGGATCGCGGCCCTGAGCAGGCCGGTGTCGGTCCTGCCCCGGGCCAGAACCTGGCAGATGATCGACGCCCGCCGCTTCCACATGTCGGGGTCCCTGCTCCAGTCCCGAATCTCCCGGCCCATCTCCCTGGGGAACGCCAGCAGCATGGGGCCAAGGCGGTGGACCGCGATGTCATCGACGTAATCCCACCATCCCCCGGTGACCACCATCTCCTCATACATGGGTAGGGCCGCCAGGACCTGGTGCTCCCGGTAGGCTCGGTACCCCAGCAGCTCCAGGGCGGCGTATCGCTCCTCGCGGTGCCTCGCCCTGCGCCAAAGCTCCAGCGCGGTGTCGCGCCAGGCGGCGAAGTCAGGCAGCGGGTGCTCCGCGAAAACCCGCCTTGCGGTGCGCCGCATGTCGCCGTTGTTGACGCCGTAGTAAGGCAGCGCTGACTTCATGTAGGCCTTCTGGTACTCGGCCCGCACGGGGTCGGCCCGCGCGGCCAGCCCCCGGCGGACGTCGGCGATCAGCGGGCGGTTGGCGGCCATGCGCGGCAATATACTCCGCACATGGCGGTACCCGAACTCGAAAACGTCCTCGTCCACATCCAGGGCCACCGTGCCACGATCACGCTGAACCGGCCCGACCAGCGCAACCCGCTGGGCGGCGGCATGCTGGTCGACCTGCTGGCGGCCTTCCGCTGGGCCAAGGATGAGCCCGAGGTCCGGGTCGTCGTGCTGACCGGCGCCGGCGACAAGGCCTTCTGCGCCGGGGCCGACCTGAGCTCCTTCAACCCCGAGGAGGGCGAGGTCGAGCGCCACCTCGGGCGTCACCTGTTTGTCGACCTCTTCGTCCTGATGACGGAGCTGGGCAAGCCCATCGTCGGCCGCATCAACGGCCACGCCCTGGCCGGCGGGCTGGGCCTGGCAGCCAGCTGCGACATCCTAGTCGCCGCCAATAACGCCACCTTTGGCACTCCCGAGGTCAATGTCGGAGTCTGGGCGATGATGATCCAGGCGGTGCTGCTCCGGAACCTGCCCCGCAAGAAGCTGCTGGAGATGCTGCTGCTGGGCGAGCGCTTCGACGCCGAGGAGGCCCAGCGCATCGGGCTGGTCAACCGGGTCGTCCCCTACGCCGAGCTCGACGCCGCCGTAGACGAGATCACCCAGAAGCTGGAGAAGAAGTCGCCGATCATCATGAGGCTGGGTCGCGACTCCTTCTACCGGACGCAGGACATGGAGTTCCGGGCCGCCCTGGAGTACCTCCAGGCGCAGCTGGCGCTGGTGACCCTGACCGAGGACACCAAGGAGGGGGTGATGGCCTTCTTCGAGAAGCGGGAGCCGGAGTTCAAGGGCAAGTGAGCAAGCCCGGCACCCGGGTCGCCTTCATCGAGGTCGGGCCTCGGGATGGTTTCCAGAACTGG
This sequence comes from Candidatus Dormiibacterota bacterium, assembly GCA_049644325.1. Lineage (GTDB taxonomy): Bacteria > Chloroflexota > Dormibacteria > DASZGP01 > DASZGP01 > DASZHA01. The sequence goes on along the minus strand of JBARRR010000039.1, from coordinate 33,013 downwards.
CCCGACCCGGTCCCAACCCCGGTCAAGCTCGACCTTATCCGGGCGGCGCTGGCCGCCGGGGTGCCGCGGGTCGAGGCCACCGCCCTGGTCTCGCCGACCTGGGTGCCGCAGATGGCCGACGCGGCCGAGGTCCTGCGCGGACTCAGCACCGACCTGGTGGCGGAGATGCCGGCGGATCCCGCCCGCGTCCGGGTGCTGGTGCCCAACATGCGCGGCTACCGCGACGCGCTCGACCTCGGCGTCCGCAACGTCCTGGTGAACGTCGGCGTCACCGACGGATTCAACCGCCACAACCTGAACCGCAGCGTCGAGGAGACGCTCACCGAGATCCGCAACATCACCCTCGACGCCATCGATCGCGACGTCCGGGTCGATGCCTCGGTCAGCGTCACCTGGGGCTGCCCCTATGACGGGCCGGTGACCCCCGAGCGGGCGATCGCGCTGGCCGATCGGCTGGTCGAATTCGGCTGCGCCGAGATCTCCTTCGGCGACACCATCGGCGTCGCCACCCCCTCGGGCGTCCGGGCGGTGAGCACGCTGGCGCTGGAGCGCTTCCCCAACGTCGACATCGCCATGCACTTCCATGACACCCGGGGCATGGCGCTGGCCAACGCCCTGGTGGCGCTGGAGTGCGGGGTGCGGACCTTCGAGGGTTCGGTCGGCGGTATCGGCGGCTGCCCCTTCGCCCCCAATTCGACGGGCAACGTCTGCAGCGAGGACCTGATCGCGATGATCCACGACGCCGGCTACGAGACGGGAGTGGACCTCGAGGCTCTGACCGAGGCGGCCAACCAGCTGGAGACCGCGCTGGGCAAGGAGCTCCCCGGCCGGCTGCACCGGGCCGGGCCGGCCCCCTGGCTGGTCCCGACCACCGCCGAGACCGGCTCGTGAGCGAGGCCGCCGAGACCCCCCACGCCCCGGAGAGCAGCGCCCGGAAGCACACCCGCCTCAAAGCCAAGGCCACCGCCGGCGGGGTCAAGCACCGGGAGAAGCTGGCCGAGCAGAACAAGCTGCCCGTCCGCCGGCGGCTGGAGCTGCTCCTCGACCCCGACTCCTTCGTCGAGGACGGGCTCTACGCCAACGTACTCGCCGAGGACCTGCCCGCCGATGGTGTCGTCACCGGGGTCGGCCGCATCGCCGGTCGGCCGGTGTGCGTGATGGCCAACGACCCCACCGTGAAGGCGGGGTCGTGGGGATCACGGACGGTGGAGAAGATCGTGCGCATCCAGGAGACCGCGCAGCGGCTCCTGATCCCGATGCTGTACCTCGTCGACAGCGCCGGCGCCCGCATCACTGACCAGGTCGAGATGTTCCCCGGCCGCCGCCACGCCGGGCGCATTTTCCACAACGAGGTGGCGCTGTCCGGCCGGGTACCCCAGGTCTGCCTCCTCTTTGGGCCGTCGGCCGCCGGCGGTGCGTACATCCCTGCCTTTTGCGACGTCGTCGCCCTGGTCGAGGGCAACGCCAGCATGTACCTGGGTTCGCCCCGGATGGCCGAGGTCGTGGTCGGCGAGAAGGTGACGCTCGAGGAGATGGGCGGCGCCCGTATGCACGCCACCGTCAGCGGCTCCGGTGACTTCCTGGTGAAGGATGACGAGGAGGCAATCGCACTCCTCAAGGACTACATCGCCTACATGCCCCAGAGCTTCCGCGAGGAGGTCAGCGCCACCGAGCCGGCCGAGCCAGTGGAAGGAGCGGCGCCGATTGACCAGACCATCCCCGAGCAGGCCAACCAGGGCTACGACATGCGCAAGGTGATCAGTGCCCTGGTCGACGCCGGCTCCTTCTTCGAGGTCAAGAAGCTTTACGCCAAGGAGCTGATCACCGGCTTCGGACGGCTGGGCGGCCGGGCCGTGGGGGTCGTCGCCAACCAGCCGATGCAGAAGGGCGGCGTCCTCTTCGTCGACTCCGCCGACAAGGCGGCCCGCTTCATATGGCTGTGCGACGCGTTCAACATTCCCCTCCTCTTCCTCGCCGACGTGCCCGGCTTCATGATCGGGACGGCGGTGGAGCGGGCTGGCATCATCCGCCACGGGGCGAAGATGATCAGCGCGGTCAGCGAGGCGTCGGTGCCCAAGATCTCAGTGATCCTGCGCAAGGCCTACGGCGCCGGTCTCTACGCCATGGCCGGACCAGCCTACGACCCCGATGCGACCCTAGCCCTGCCTTCGGCCCACATCGCCGTGATGGGCCCGGAAGCCGCCGTCAACGCGGTCTTCGCCAAGAAGCTGGAGGGGCTTTCCGCTGAGGAGGCGGCGGTGCGCCGGCGCCAGCTGGAGCAGGAGTACGCCGGGGATGTCGACATCTACAAGCTGGCCGGCGAGCTGGTGGTCGACCACGTGGTCGAGCCCGACAACCTGCGCGCTGAGCTGATCAAGCGGTTCGACCTCTATGCCACCCGCTTCCGGGCCCGCGCCGACCGCAAGCACGGGGTCTACCCGGTCTGATCGCGTCGGCGGTTCTAGATGGGACTGCCTGCTTGCGCCCCCACCGGTTCGCCCGGCTGGGATTCGTCCCCGGGGAAATCTGAGCTGATAACGGCGCGGCCTCCCCACTGGGTATCGACCACGGTCACGACCGCCCCCTCGGAGCGGCGAGCACCGGCTACCTGTTCGGCCGAAGCCTGTTCCTTGAACACGCGGCAGTGGCTGGTGTTACCCCCACTCCCCTGCCAGATGACAACGTAGGCCAAGCTCGTATTCCCTTTCGACAGCCTTTCTTCGTCCCAGAAACAATCATCCGCGTGCGGCCGCCGCCCCGCAATGGCTGTACGGAGTTGTTGCCAAACCGGCGCAAAAACGGATGCAAGAACGCCGCCGCCGCGCCGGGGCGATCTTTGTCGGGTAACCCCGAAGGCGTTACTGGAGCCGGCCGCGCAGGAGCCAGGCGCCACCGACGCCGACCGCCAGCAGCAGGCCCGCCGCCAACCCCACGGCCAGCTGCCACGGCGGCGACTGGCCGGCCAGGGCACCCCCGGTGGCGGTGGCGGCCCGACCGGTCGAGGCGACGACAGGGTCCGCAAAGGCCACCTCGTGCTGTTCCAATGGGGTCGCGTCTGCCGTCGCGGTGGTCGCCGGCGCCGCAGTGCCCGGCGCGGAAGCGGCCGGCGCCGATGAGGTGGCGGCGCGGTTCGACACCGGTCCCGTCGCCCCACCGGGCTGCCGCGCCTGGCCGGAGTTGGGGTCGATCATCAGCGACGACTCGTCCACGGCGTCGAAGGCGCCGGCCGGAACAGTCTTGAGCTCGTTGATCATGGTGTCGTCCCAGCTGTTGTCGGCCGCGCCCTGGAAGTACCAGTTGGAGCCGTTGTCGGCCAGGATCAATCCGTAGCGCTTCATGGCGTTGAGGACCGCCTGCGCCGCGCCGTGGAAGTGCGAGATGTCGTAGCCCGCCTTGAGCCGGAAGCGGGCGCCCATCGGCGGCAGGGCGGCGTTGCTGGCCGACCCCGCCTGGTGGCGCGCCGGCCAGATGAAGCTTCGGTCGGTGCTCTGGGCGGTGAAGCGGATGGCGTGGTTGACGACCCCGGCGCGGACCTCCTCGGGGCGCAACAGGCCCGGCAATATCGGCAGACCGGCGGCGTCAGCCGAGGTCCACGTCGCCGGGCGCAGGGGCCCGTTGGCGCGGAGGTTGAAGACCGCGCCCGACCCGGCGGTTGAGCCAGCGGAGCTGTACCGCGCGTTGTAGAGCTCGTAAAGGGTGCAGCTGCTGCTGTCCACCATCAATGCATGGCGATCGCCGCCCGCGTTCTGGCCGCCCTCGATGGGGGTGTCGGGGCCGAATGGGTAGGGCCCCCTGTCACTTTCGCCGGCGTACTGGAAGGTGACCGAGACCTTGGCGTGGGAGCCGTTGACCACGATGTAGGGGATGCCGTAGGGCGCCGAGGGATCGCCCGAAGAGCCAAAGTCGGGGTGAAGGTGGCGGCCCGCGCCCCCCATGTTGCCGAGCCAGGCCCCGCTCAGCCCGTGCACCGGGAGGGAGGAGATGTCGGTGTTCCAGACGTTGTCGGCGGGGAACACGGGGCAGCCGGCGATGCTCGGTGCCGCCAGTGCGCCCACCGGCGCCAAAAGGCTGAGCCCGATCGCGGTTACCAGCGCGAAACCGGCGGCGCGCGCACGTGCACGCCGGAATCCGCGCGAGAGGAGCTCGGAGACCATGCCGCCAACATAGCGGCATCGGGTCAGATCGCCTAGGTCATAGCCTCTACGATCCGGTGACGGCCAGGTGAAGCTCCTCGGTGGCCATCCCGAATTCCCGCTGAAGGTGCTCGCGGAACTTTTCCAGGTGCGGCTCCACCGCGGTCCAACCCAGCTTCTGCGCCATCACCCGGGCCGCCGCCGGCGCCGCCTGCCAGGCCGCCGCGGCGTCGACAAAGCTGAGGCGCAGCCGCCGGCTGAGGGCGTCCTCCAGTTCCAGGGCCATCTCCTCGTCGCAGGCGCGGGCGACATCGGCGAGGGTGTAGCCGGCATCGCCCGGCAGCAGCTCGCCGGCGGCGATGGCCGGCCTGGCAACGGCGTCGGCCAGGGCTGCGCCGGTCTCTGCCACTGGCACGCGGCGCCGGGGCAGCAGGTCGACGGCGTCCATCGCCATGCGCCGGAAGGTGGTCAGCTTGCCGCCGGTGATGGTGACCAGGCCCCGGTCGTCGATGTCGATCCAGGGCTTGCGGCTGAGGTCCTTGGTGGCGCGGGCCTTGCCGGTCGAAACCAGGGGACGGACCCCGGCCCAGCGGCTGCGGACCGAGTCGTGGCCCAGCGATAGTCCGAAGAAGCGGTTGACGGCGCGTAGGACATCGGCCTCTTCCTCGGGGGTGCAGTCAGGACTGACGACATCGCCATGGTATTCGTTGTCGGTGGTGCCCACGATCACATAGCCGTGCCAGGGTACCGCGAAGAGGACCCGCCCGTCCCCGGTGGGAAAGACCAGGGCCACCTCGATGGGCAGGTCGGCGGCCGCCAGCGACAGGTGCACCCCCTTGCTGGGCGCCATGTGGAACCGCGGCGGCCGGCCGGAGAGGCCCTCCAGCTCCTCAGCCCACACGCCGGTGGCGTTGACCAGGTAGCGGGCGCGCGCTTGCAACCGCGCGCCGGTGCTGCGGTCGTCGACGTCGACCAGCCACTCCTCGCCCTTACGCGCGGCGGAGGTGACCGCCGCGTAGTTCGCCACCCGGGCCCCAGCCTCGGCCGCCTGGCGGAGGACGCGAAGGGTCAGCCGCGTGTCATCGGTCTGGCCGTCGTAGAAATGCCAGGCGCCACGGATGTCGCTGCGGTGCAGCGCGGGCGCGAGCTCGTGGGCGGCGGCCAGGCCGATGCGCCGGTGCCTCGGGAAGCCGCCGTCGGCGGCGAGCAGGTCGTACAGGATCAGGCCGGTCTTGAGCACCAGCGCCTCGCGGCGGTGGCGCGGCACGGGCAGCAGGAAGGGCAGTGGGTGGACCAGGTCGGGGTAGAGCTTGCGCAGCGCCTTGCGCTCCTGGAGCGCCTCGCGAACCAGGCCCACCTCTCCCTGCGCCAGGTAGCGGAAGCCACCGTGGACCAGCTTGCTGGAGCGACTGGAGGTGCCGGCGGCGAAGTCCCGCGCCTCGACCAGGCCGACGCTGTAGCCCCGGCGAACGGACTCCAGCGCGACGCCCGCGCCGGTGATGCCGCCGCCGATGACGAGCACGTCGACCGGCGCCGCGCCGAGGTCGGCCAGGTTGCCGAGGCGGCCGTCGGTCGTGAACGGACGGGCGACGTCCCTCACCCTGCTTGCTCCCTCACCTGACAAATAGTAAAAGGGCTCTCGACTTCGCCACCGGGGTCGCCCCCGGTGATTGGTAGAGAGCCCTTGAGGAAGGGAGGGGATGAACTAAATATGCAACCGCGATATGAGGGTTTTGTTAACCGATTGCCGCGGGTCAGCTGGCCATCTCACCCGCTGCGGCCGCCTCGGCGCGAAGGGCGGCGCGGTCCTGCATCGCGGACGTTTTCTTCAGCGGGATCTCCCTTATGAACAGGGTCAGGAACAGGGAGACCACCAGCGCCACCAGTGAGACCTCGAAGGCCACGTGGAGCGAGTCCGCCAGCGCCAGGCGAACGCCGTGCTGGATCTGGTCGATGGTCTGGACGAACACCGCCCTCGCCTGGGGGTCGGCGACCCCGTTGATCGCCTTCTGGATCTGGTCGCTGAAGAGGACCTGGGGATCGGTGATCTGCGACCGGAGCTGCGGCGGGATCTTGGCCAGCGCGGAGGCGGGCACGTCCTGGGGGATCTTCTCCTTGAGCTGCTGGTTGACGATCGAGCCCAGCACCGCCAGGCCCAGGGTGCCGCCGATCTGGCGGACGAACTGGATCGCGCTGGTGGAGGAGCTGATGTACTCGGTCTTGACGGCGTTCTGGGCGACGACGTTGAAGACCGAGAAGCTGAGCCCCAGGCCGAGACCGAAGAGGACCACGTCGCGGGCCACCTCCAGCTGGGTGGAGTCAACCGTGAGCAGGGTCAGCAGGTAGGCGCCCGCGCTCATGAAGGCCATTCCGACGATCGCCTGCACCTTGTAGCGCCCGGTGCGGGTGATCAGGAGACCACCCCCGATGCTGCCGACCACCATGCCCACCATCAGGGGCAGCAGCAGCAGCCCGGAGTAGGTCGCCTTGACGCCGACCACGGCCTGCAGGAACAGGGGGATGTAGATGATGCTGCCGAACATGGCGAGGCCGGTGATGAAGGTGATCACCATCGACAGCGAGAAGATCGAGTTCTTGAACAGGCCCGGCGGGAAGATCGCCTCGGGCACCCGGCTCTCGTAGTAGATGGTGGCCACCATCGCCAGGACGCCGCCCACCAGCAGGTACCAGACCGGGGCATAGCTCCAGTCGTGGGTGCCGGCCAGCGAGGCTCCGAGGGTGATCAGGGCCGCGCCACCACCGAGTCCGAGGGCGCCCAGGAAGTCGATCTTGGGGTGAGTGCTGCCGTGGCGCAGCTGGGGGAAGGTGAACCAGAGCAGGGTCAGCACTGCGATGCCAACCGGCAGGTTGACGTAGAAGATCCAGCGCCAGCTGAGGTTGTCGGTCAGGTAGCCGCCGATGAACGGCCCCACGATGCTGGCCAGGCCGAAGGTGGCGGCGATGAAACCGGTGTACTTGGCGCGCTCCGCCGGGGCAAAGAGGTCGGCGATGACCGCGAACGCGGTCCCGGTGAGGATGCCGCCGCCGATGCCCTGCAGTCCACGGAAGATGATCAGCTGGGTCATGGTCTGGGCCGCGCCGCAGACAAACGAGCCGAGCAGGAACAGGACGATGCCGGTGAGGAAGACCCGCTTGCGCCCCAGCTGCTCGGAGATCTTGCCGACCACCGGGACGACCGCCGTGGCGGTCAGCAGGTAGACGGTGGTCACCCAGGTGTAGCGATCGAAACCATTGAGCTCGGCCACAACCTTGGGCAGCGCGGTACCGACGATGGTCTGGTCAAGGGCGCTCAGGAAGATGGCCGCCATCACGCCGACGAAGGTCAGCATCCGGCCGCTGATGATGGCGTGGTGCTCCTCGGCGGTGGGGGGCTGACCGGTGTTCTTGGGCTTGGTGGCGGTTTCAGCCATTCGACTTCCTCCTCTGGGCCAGGACTTCCTCGGCCGCGGCCAGGACCTTGAGGCTGAGGTGCCTCAACTGCAACTTCTCTTCCTCGGTAAGGCTTCCCATGACGCGCTCCAGCGCAACCTCGTGGACGGCCCGCCCCTTCTTGATCTTGGCCTCGCCCGCCGGCGTCAGCCGGGCGATCACGGCGCGGCGGTCGCGGGGGTCCGGCACCCGCTCGGCCAGGCCCTGCGCCTCGAGGGCGTCGACCAGGCCGGTGACGTTGCGGGGGGTGACCCCCAGCCACTCGGCGATGGGATGCAGCTGGGTCCCATCCTCGCCGGCGTAGCTGATGCACATCATGGTGCGGTACTGCTGGTGACTGATGCCGAGCTCGGCCAGCTGGTCCTCGAATCCGGCGTAGGTCAGCTTGCCGGCGATGACCATGGAGCGGATCGCCTCGATGCCGCTCATCGCGCTGGCGCCGAGAACGCCCTTCTTGGCCATGACCTCGCGGAAGCGGGGATCGTAAAGGTAGCCGTCGGAGTCGGTTTCGAACCGGGTGGGCTGGAGCAGCTCGGGGACTACCGGCTCATCGTCGACCAGTTGCTTCTCGGAGACTTTTTGCATCCGTGCATATTAGCAGCCGTAACTATGCATGTCAACATAGTGAAGCCATTCACTATTCGTCATGGGCCCTCTAGTGCGCCAGCGCGTCCGCCAGCTCCTTCTCGATCTGGTCCCGGCTGGCGATGCCCGTTCTTGAGCTCAACAGCCCGCCTCCGCGGTCGACGATGAACGTCTGGGGCAGGCCCTGAACACCGTAGGCGTCGTAGACCTTGCCGTCGCTGTCGAGGAGCACCGGGTAGCGGGCGCCGATGTCGGTCAGGAAGGCCTGGGCCGTGGGTCCGCCCTCCTTCCAGTCGATCCCCAGGATCACGACCTTGCCGGGGTCCTGGACCCGCGCCTCGTGCTCGAGGTCGGGGATCTCGGCCCGGCAGGGGATGCACCAGGTGGCCCAGAAGTTGATCAGCGCCACCTTGCCGCGGTAGTCGCTCAGGGCATGGGGTTGGCCGTCGAGCCCGGTGAGGGAGAAGGCCGGGGCCGGCGTCGGTGGCGTCGGCGGGGTCGGGGATGACCCCGACCAGGGAGCCTGGCACCCGACCACGCCCAGGCAGAGAACTGAGATCAGCGCGGCCGCCTGATGCCGGCGGATCCCTAACCGCGATCGAAACACCACTTCGTAGTATCGGGGCAGTGATAAGCGGACTTCGGACCTCGCACGCCCGCTGGCGTCGCCACGCGATCTGCCTGGCCCTTGCCACCGTGGCGCTTGCCGGATGCGACGCCACCTCCAGCACAGGCGCCACCCAGACGGCATCGGCGGCGCCCGGGCTGCAGGCGGTGATCGTCTCCAGCGCCAGCTCCAGCGGCCCCTGTGGTGGCGTCGCCTGCGGCGTGGTCGGCCCCAACCAGCGAATCGGCCTGTTGGTCACCGACCCCAGCGGCGGCGTGATCTCAGGCGCCACCGTGATCGCCCAGGTGTTCACGGTGCCGACCTCGGGCGGCCAGGCGCAGGCGATCGGCCCCCAGCAGAAGGGGTCGTACCACGGTCAGGGCATCGAGAGCCCCGACAAGAACATCAACCGGGGCGTCTACACCATCTACCAAACGTTCGACAAGCCCGGCCAATACCACGTCGCCGTCCAGGCCGATAAGGACGGGGTCAAGGCGCAGAGCGATCTCTCCTACCTGGTCCTCGGCCAGGACCCGGGGATCGCGGTGGGGGCGCCGGCGCCAAGGAGCGAGAACCCGACGGCTTCACAGGTGAGCGACATCGGCACCATCGACACCGGCTCGCCGCCCAGTGACATGCACTACACCTCGATCGCGGCGGCGATCGCGGCCCACCACGTCACCGCGATCTACATGGGCACTCCCGGCTTCTGCCAGTCGCGCACCTGCGCCCCGGAGCTCAACGCGGTCAAGGCCGTGGAGGCACCCTACCGGGCCCGGGGCGTGGACTTCGTCCACATCGAGGTCTACAAGGGCGGACGCCCGGACAACGCCGACTTCAGCAAGGCCACCCTCTCCCCCACCTTCACCGAGTGGAAGCTCGACACCGAGCCATGGGTGATGCTGGTCGACCGCGGCGGCAACCTGGCCTATAAGTTCTCCGGCGCTACCGGCGGCGACGAGATCGCCGCGGCGCTGGACAAGCTGCTGGCCTAGCGCCAGCGCGCCGGCCCGGCGGTCAGGCGGACCGTTTCCGCCGGCGCCAGGTCAAGGTTCCACGAATCGCGACCAGGGCCAGCAAGAGCCCGGCCGGCGCCGCCAGTCCGCCCGACCCGGCGGCGGTGTTGGGCAGGGAGAACGGCCCACCACCGGCGGGCGTGCCGCCGTTGGCCGTCCCTGACGCCAGCGGCACCGGGCCGATGTTGCCGGCGGTGTCCACCGCCCGGACGGCATAGTAGACGGTGCCATCTACGTGGGGCACGGTGATCGACTCCGAGGCGCCGGCGGCCTGCGGCTTCTGGCCGACGTCGACCACGGTGGCGGCGCCGAAGTTGTCCTGGTTGATGGGCTTGTCACTGCGGCGGACCTGGTAGGCGGCGGCCGTGCCGTAGTTCCAGTCATCGCCGGGCGCGGTGAAATGGAGCGTGTCGCCCGAGGCCGCCTGCGTGGCCAGCAGGTCCCGGATGCCGGCCGGCGGCCTGGTATCGGTGCCGTAGTGACCGGTGTTGCGATCGTCCTGGTGCCAGTGCCATGCCTCGTGGTTGGCGCTGGTCAGCCCTGGCGTGTCCCAGACGTGCAGGTACCCCTCGCGAGTGCTGGCCGCCACCGCCACCTTGCCGCTGCCGACCAGGTCACCCACCGCCGGCGTGAAGAGGCTGAACCCGCCGCTCCACTTGGGGAAGGCCGCGGCCGGCTGCCCGGTCAGCCCGTCGAAGCCCATCACCGCGGCGGAGTCGGCGGACTGGATAATGTCGGGCCTGCCGTCACCGGTCACGTCGGCGATGGCCGGGGCGGTGAAGAACCCGAGCCCCTGGACGTACTGGCCGTACTGGGCCAGGGCCACGCCAGTAGCCGGGTCCCAGGCGGCCATGCCGTTGTCGACGCGTATTCCCAGGCCCGGCGTCTGGGTGATGCCCGTGGCCACCCCGGCGGCGGCCGAACCCGACTGGGCCACCTGGGGCGTCGGCGTCCCCAGCAGGTTGCCAACACTGGGTGAGGTGGTGAACTGGATCAGCGGTCCACCGACCGAGATGTTGGAGCTCGCGATCGGGGCGATGGCCCCGCCGGCGAACGGGCTGCCAGACACCGTCGCGGTCCTCACATCGACCTTGCTGGGCAGGAACAGGTTGGGGTTGACCACCGCCTGGGGCCCGGCGGCGGCCTCGTAGACTACCGGCGACTGGACCCCCTGGGTGACGAAGTCCTGGGCCACCCCATAGCCCTGGATCAGGCCAGGGATGGCCACCGGCCACCCGGGAATCTCCCCCGTGTTGCTGGAGAGCGTGCCACGCGAGCTGAAGGCCTCGAGGTAGCCGGTGATCTTGTTGCTGCCCAGCGGCGATGTCTTGTCCCACGTGCTGTCGACCAGGCCGACCACCAGGTCCGGGTGGCCGTCGCCGTTGACGTCGGCCAGCGCCGGCGTGGGCACGATCTTGGAGTCGTGGGTGTGGATGAAGTTGCCGTGCTGGGCCGGCTCGACGCAGGCGCCGGAGATCGGCGCCGGCTTGCCGCTGCCGTCGAGGTCGAAGATGTCGCAGACCGGCCACCCCGGGACCTGGCTGACACCGCCACCGCCCACATGCCAGGCGTAGATGCGGTTGTCACCGGCGACCTGGATGATGTCAAGGCTGCCGTCGCCGCTGAGGTCGGCCAGCACCGGCGAGCCGCCGGTGATGTTCTCCGGCTCGAAGGAGTAGGGCGTGTCGGGGGGCGGCACCGACATGTGGTAGAACGCGGGGTTGCCGTTGAGCACCGGGAAGCCGGGCAGCAGCCGTCCGGCGCCGTCCCAGACGTACGTGTGGCCGGAGAAAGTCGACACCACGATCTCCAGGCCACCGTCATGGCGGAGGTCGCCCACCGCCAGCGGTGATAGGCCGCCATCGCGCGGGCGCGGCAGCCCGCTCTTCCATCCCGGCGCGTTGAGGTAGTTGGTGTCGTAGGCCGGGTCCATCCCCGGGGCCGGCCCGGTGTGGACGGGGAAGCCCGGCGCCTCGGTGCCGTCGGGACGGATGGCGTGGACGCTGCCGTCGGCGGTGGAGACGATGGTGTCCAGCCATCCCCGGCCCTCGATGTCGGCCATCGCCGGCGACGACTCACCCGACGTGCCAATTTGGACGGGGAAGCCGGGGCGCTCGGTGGCGTCATGGCGCAGGTGGAAGGCGCGGCGGTCCTCCCCCGTCTGGTCGGTGCTGGTCCCGTCCTTGGCGTGCACCTGGACCCGTATCGTCACGTCGTACTGCTCGATCGAGAGCCGTGTGACGGGGTCGACGCTGTACTGCCCCGACCAGAACGACGACGGGACCTGCGACAGGTCCAGGTCGGCTCCGACGTTGGCCGGCGCGCTGCCGCTGCCGCCGGCGAACGTGTGGAACTGGGACTCGGTGGGCTGCGGCCCCAGCCCATACTGGAGCTCATACGTATAGGCACCGGTCTGCGAGCGCGGCGCCGCCACGTCGGCGGTGACGTGCAGCTTCGACTGCTTGGTGGGATCGACCTCCTGGTACCAGTTCGGGGAGCGGATGTCAGCCGTCGGCGGCACATGGCCCCCGGCCACCGCCTGGTCGGCGGCGAAGACGTTGGGGCGCCCGTACCCGTACTGGATGTTGAAGGTGGCCCCTGTGATCCCCTGGAAGCAGGTGGGGCACAGCGGCGGCCCGGCGTTGGTGCTGGGCGACGCGATGTAGGTCGACGTGGCGCGAACCACCTGCTTGATCTCGTCGGCGTTGAGCTGGGAGCTGAGCACGTGGGCGTCGACGGCGTTGAGGCCCTCGGACGCTACCAGCGCCGCCACCCCGGCTTGGGTGGGTATGCCTGAGGACGTGGAGCCGTCGTTGGTGGGCACCGAGAAGAGGTTGTGAGGCCCGTAGGAGGTCAGCGAGGAGCGCGACGTGAAGGTGGTGTTGGTGGCGTAGAAAGCAGGGCAGCTGGGTGGGTTGCCGGGCAGTGCGGTGCAGTTGATGTTGGCGCCCCTGGTGGAGTGGTCCCCCGTCAGGGCGTTGCCAGGCCAGGTGTGGGGGTAGAACATGCCGTCGGTATGGTCGGCGGACTCGAAGTCGTTCGACGCCCAGGCCATCACCATGCCCTTGTGCCAGGCATAGTCGACGGCGGCCTGGACCTGGGGCGTGATGCCCAGCGCGGCGGTGGTCACGTCCATCACCTTGACCCCGTTGTCGGCGGCGTAGACGATCGCCTCGGCGACGCGGTCGGGCCGGTCGATGGCCTCGTCGCCGGCCTTGATCGGGATGTAGCGGCAGAGCGGGCAGACCCCGGCCTTGCCGAAGTTGTTGTCAGCCTGGGCGACCATCTGACCCGACTCACCGTTGAAGTGCCCGTATATGCTCTGCTCCGTCTGCGGGTCGTTAGTGTCGCGGTTGAAGTTCCAGCCGTTGATGTCGTTGGCGTAGCCGTTGCCGTCATTGTCGAAGTGCTTACTGGGATCGCAGGGAAAGGCGCCAACGATTAGGTGGGTCACCTTGTCGATCCGGCAATGGCCGAAGGCCACGATCAGGTCCTCAGGGGTGATATCGGTGCCGCCATGGTCAACGGGGATGCCGACGGTCGAGCAGACGTGGTGCAGGAAGGGGTCGCTGGGCCCTCCGGGGCTCTTGGGTAGGCCCGCCACCGCCAGCTTGACGCGGGGGTCGTTGAGGTAGTCCTCCACGTTGAAGTGGCCATCGCCGTTGAGGTCGTAGGGATCGTCCTGCGGGTTGACGGGTACCTTGGTATGTCCGCTGGCGTCCTCCGGCAAGGGCAGTTCCCCTTTGTTGAGGAAGGCGCGGTCCTTGAGATCACAACTGCTGCTTATCCGCCAGTTGACGCCGCCCTCCATGTAGGCCACCACCAGGTCGTCGCGCCCGGCGCTGTACGTCGACCAGGCTTTGTCGACGCTCATCCCTGATGCCCCATCCGGAGGCGCGGCGAGCGGAGACCCATAAGGCGTGCAGCCGTAGAGGTACCACTGCTCGTCGTTCCAGGTCTTGGTGCCCAGGTGGCTTTGCTCGGCGGGGTTGTACTCGGGGTCGTTGGGGTTGCCAGCCGGGAAGGCGGCATTGTTGGGGACGCAGGTCGCGGCGCGCGCCACCCGGGCGGAGGCCAAGAGCGTCGCCGGCGCCACCAGCGCCGCAACCACGATTGTCAAACCCGCCACCCGCACCGACTGGCGCCACCGAGCGCCACGAGGCCACATCCCGCCACGGACCACCCGCACATCGTAGCCGCAGCCGGAAAGCGGCGTCGGGCGGCTAGCATGTTGGGCGTGGACAGGCTCACCCTGCAGATCGTCCCCTCGATGCTAGACGCCGACCAGGCGCGGGTCGGCGAGGAGCTCGCCGACCTCGAAGCGGCCGGCGCCGACCGCGTCCAGTGGGATGTCATGGACGGGTCCTTTGTGCCCCGCATCACGCATGGGCCGGACCTGGTGGCAGCGTGCCGCAAAGCCAGCGGCATCCCCTTCGAAGCCCACCTCATGATCGACCGCCCCGAGGCGCAGTGGGAGGCGTTCGCCAGGGCCGGCTGCGATGTCGTGATCGTGCACGCCGAAGCGACGCGTCACCTTCACCTCCTCCTCGGCGACATCCGCGCCGCCGGGATCCAGGCGGGCGTCGCCCTCAACCCGGCAACTCCCCTGACGTCGGTGGCCGAGGTGCTCGACCTGGTGGACGTCCTCCTGGTGATGACCGTGAACCCCGGCCGCGGCGGGCAGAAGTTCATCGCCACGATGATGCCCAAGGTGGCGGCGGCCAGGGCCATGATCGCCGAGGCCGGGCTGACCATCGACGTCGAGGTTGACGGCGGCGTCTCCGCCGCGACCGCGGCCGAGGCGGCCGGCTCCGGCGCCAACCTGCTGGTGGCTGGGTCCGCCGTCCAAACTCACCCCGATGGGCGCCGCGCCGCCATCGAGGGCATTCGAGCGGCCGCCATGCCGGCCTTCGAGCCCCTCGCTCCGGTTTGAGCCAGGCGCCAACCGACTTCGCCGCGGAGCCCGGTCTGCGCCAGGGCATCGACCTCTTCAACGCCGGTGAGTTCTGGGAGGCCCACGAGGCGTGGGAGGGGGCGTGGATGCCATACCGCAAGGAGGCCGGCAGCGACTTCTTCAAGGGCCTGATCCAAGTCGCCGCCGGCTGGCACCACTACGGCCGGCGCAACCGCGGCGGGGCGCTGATCAAGTGGCGCACAGGCGCCGACTACCTGCGGCCCTACATGCCATCGGCCCACGGGGTCGAGCTGGCATCGCTGGTGGCCCACACCGACGACGCGCGGGCCCGACTTGGCGCCGCCGACTGGGCGGACCTCACGCCTCCACACCTCAAGCCGGCAGGCGACCGCCGGTAAGTTGAGCGGACTTCTGCGGCCCCGCTGGATCGTGGCCGCGGTCGTGGTGGTGGCCCTGGTGGTCCTGGGCGCAGCCGCATTCGTCGCCCTCGAGCCGAGGGTGCCCAGGTCGTCGGACGGTAGCGGGCCGGCCTGCTCGCCCAAGCCCTGCACGGGCCCCGGTGGCTTCGAGCTCTACATCGGCAGGGCCAGCCTTGACGGTGGCCGCCTGGTTATGGAGGTCAGCTTCAAGAACAACACCCCGGCGGGCGGCTTCGAGGCGGTCACGTACCGTCACACGAGCACCGCCGACTTCACCCTGGCCTATCCCGCGAACAAGAGCGCCAAGCCGATCACCGACGCGGCCTGCCCCGGCTGGGAGGAGGCCCGCATTGAACGCGGCGCCGCCTCCGCGACGGGGCCGGACCGCCTCTGCTTCGACGCGCCCCCGGGCGGACTCGCCAATGCCGAGCTCCGCTGGGCCCCCGACGAAGGCGTTCTCCCGGTGGCCGGCAGCATCGCCCTCGACAAGGTCGCACTGACCACGGCCAGCCCGTCTTCTACAGCAAGCCCCTCCCGCTGAGCAGGAACGTCGCCAGCGCCCCCACCGCAGCGGCGATTGTCAGGTGGAAGGTGGTGGTGGCCCGCCGCATCACCCCGGCGGCAACCAACGCCGTCACCGCACCCAGCGTCAGCGCCAGCGCCCCCAGCGCCGGCCACTCAGGCACCCGGCCGGCGCCGAAAGCCGCGGTGAGCGCCCCGACGACCAGGAGGATGGCGGCAGCAGCCACCGAACCGCTGTAGCCCAGGCGCTGAGGCAGGCCGCGAACCCCGACGCCGACATCGGTGCCGAGGTCGGGCAGCACCTGGGTGAAATGGGCGGCGGCGCCGATCAAGCCGGCGGCCGCGATGATCCACGGCGCCGGGACGTGGGCGCTGGCTCCGAGGCCCAGGGTCACGAAGATCGGCAGCATGGCAAAAGCCAGGGCGTATGGAACCACGCTCAGGACCGTCGACTTGAGCCAGAGGTTGTAGGCATGGGCCAGGCCGATCGCGGCGAGATGCACAGCGGCGGCGGCCGGTCCGGAAAGCAGCGAGAGCGGAACCGCGAGCGCCAGCGCCACGATGGCGCCATTGCGCACGGTGGTGGCGCCGATCCTGCCAGCTGCGATCGGCTTCTCCATACGCCCCGCGGCGCGGTCGCGGTCCCGATCGATGTAGTCGTTGGCCCATCCCACCGACAGCTGGCCACTGAGCACCGCGGCCGCCACGTAAACCGACCCCCACCCACGCCCGGCGCTGACTGCGAGGGCGGTGGTCAAGCTGGTCACCGCGGCCGTCGGCTCTGGGTGGCAGCAGCGTACCAATGCCAGCACCCGATCGATGGGAGAAGCAGCCACGGGTTAGGATTCTGACGAGGGCGTCACCTTTTCGGGGTGGCGACTGCGGGACACCTCATCCCACACGGAGGACAGCAGCACATGACCGATGCCGCCGCCATCGTCAAGAAGGTGGAGACCACCGAGCTCCCTGACCTCAAGGACCTCGACATCGCCGATGTCTACACCCACATTGACACGCTGCTCAAGGAGCTCCCCGGCCCCCTCGACCTGTACCAGCGGTGGGAGCGGCAGCAATGGTCGGCAGCAAGCCTGGACTTCACCACCGACAGGGCGCACTGGGCAGCGGCGGGGCCGTTCCTGCAGCAGCAGATGGAGCTCATCTTCAGCGGCTTCTTCGTGGGCGAGCAAGCGGTCACCGACACCCTCTCCCCTCTGCTTATGGCCGCGCCGGATGAGCAGAGCCGCTGGTTCCTCAGCACCCAGGTGGTCGACGAGGCCCGCCACGCCTATTTCTTCTCGCGCTTCTTCTCCGAGGTGATCCACGAGGGCGACGACCTCAACCACGTCATCGACCGGGCCTGGCGGTGGACGTCGACGACCCCGTACTTCGAGATCTTCGGCAAGGACGGCCTGCTGATCCAGGCCACCAACGCCGTCCGCCTCGACCCCACCGACCACGCCAAGTGGGTCGACGGCATCACTATCTATCACCTGATGGTGGAGGGCATCCTGGCGCTGGTGGGCCAGCGCCTGGTCCTGCGGCTGTTGCGCAACCTCGACCTCCTGCCCGCATTCCGCTCTGGCTTCACGGCCGTCACGCGGGACGAGTCACGCCATGTCAACTACGGCGTCTGGGCTCTGCGGCGGGCGGTCCAGGACGGGTATGAGGAAACCATCCGCGACGCCGTCGACCGGTCTCTGCGCTCCTGCCTGCGGATCTATGTCAACCCCGAGCGGCTCCTGGAGATCCCCCCGGACCTGCCGGCCAACGCCCGTGTCGACCCGCGCAACAACTGGACCTTCGCCGTCGACTCGGTCACCAAGCGCCTGCGCAGCGCGGGTGTCGACAAGGACTACATCGACGGCATCCAGGAGCGCTCCTGGGACATCATCTGGAAGTCGGTCGACGAGTACGAGTCGATCCACCAGCAGGAGCACCCCGTCCGGCTCTACGAGCGCGGCGAGCTGACGATGCAGGAAGCCGTCTCCTAGAGCGCTAGTTGTCCTTGGACCTGGAGCGGGTCTTGCGCTTGCGGCCGGGGTAGGACTCGGCCCACTCCCGCACCTCGTCGCTCATTGGCACCGGCAGCTGCACGTGGACCTCGGCGATGAGGTCCCCATGGCCGCCGCCCTTGAGCTTGGGCATGCCCATGCCACGGAGCCGCATCTTGCGGCCGTCCTGGGTCTCGGGCGGGATCTTGAGGTGCACCCGGCTGCCCTTGAGGGTGGCCACTTCGAGCTCGCCTCCCAGCAGCATCACGTCAAGCGGCGCATCCACCCGGGTGGTGACATCGTCGCCGACCCGCATGAAGAGTGGGTGCTCGCGGACGTTGACACGGATGTAGAGGTCGCCGGCCCGCCCGCCGCCCTGGCCTGACGTCCCCTGGCCGGCGGCGCGGACGCGGGCGCCACTGCGGATGCCGGCCGGGATCTTGACCTCGACCTTGCGCGAGCCCCTGCCGGTGTCGAGCTCGACCGTCCGGGAGGTGCCGCGGTAGGCCTCTTCGAGGCTGATGTCGGTCTCGCCCTCGACGTCCTCGCCCCGGAGGGCGGGCGCGCGGCCGGCGCTGGTGCGGGTCCCGGCGAACGCGCTTCGCCCGGTCCCGCTGCTGAAGCTGCTGAACCCGCCGCCGCCGTTGCCGAACACCGAGTAGAAGAAGTCGGAGAAGGGGTTCTCGTCGCCGAAGAGATCCTCCATCTCCTGGGGCGACATGCTCCGGTACTCGACCTGGGGACGCCCGCCCCGGCCGCCGGCACCCTGGCCGAAGCCGCCGAAGGGCGTGCCGCCGGCCGCCGCGGCGCGCTCGTACGCCTCCCACTCGGGACCGAGCTGGTCGTACTTCTTGCGCTTCTCGGGATCGCTGAGGACCTCGTTGGCCTCGTTGATCTCCTTGAACTTGGCCTCGGCTCCGGCTTCCTTGTTGACGTCAGGGTGGTACTTGCGGGCAAGCTTGCGATAGGCGGTCTTGACGTCCTTCTGCGAGGCGTTCTTGTCCACGCCCAGCGTTTGGTAGTAGTCCTTGTATGCGGTCGCCATAACTGCGTTTGCCTTACCCCAACAAGGGTTAGCACAAAACCGTCGACAAGTTCAGCCCAAGATCAACCGGCGCGCCCCCGCGGGGCAGGGTCTAGTCGGGCAGCTTGTCCCGGGCCCGCGCTTTGTCGCGGTAGAGCTCCTCGTCGGCAAGCCGAAGCAGGGTATCGACGTCCTGAGCCGCTGAGGCGGCCGCCCAGCCGATGCTCATCCGCAGTCCGACCTGCCCGTCGCGAGTGGTCACGGTGGCGGCGGCGAGTGCGTTCCGGAGCTTCTCGACAACCGATTGGACCGCCAGCAGGTCGGTCTCAGGGCAGATCACGATGAACTCGTCGCCACCCATGCGCCCGGCCA
Organism: Candidatus Dormiibacterota bacterium; assembly: GCA_049644325.1. Classification (GTDB taxonomy): domain Bacteria; phylum Chloroflexota; class Dormibacteria; order DASZGP01; family DASZGP01; genus DASZHA01. The sequence continues at coordinate 13,979 of JBARRR010000039.1, read as the reverse complement.
GGTCGCCGCCCCGGAGGGAATCGCGCATGCAGACCGCGGCCGCCTGGAGAAGGGCGTCGCCGGCCTGGTGACCGAGACGGTCGTTAACGTCCTTGAGGCCGTCGACGTCGCCGCTCAGGATCGCCAGGGGCCGGCCATAGCGTTGGGCGCGATCCCATTCGGCGGATAGGCGCTCTTCGATCGCGCGGCGGTTGGCCAGCCCGGTGAGCGGGTCCTTGTGGGCCAGGTCCTTGAGGCGGGCGGCGGCAATGCGAAGGTCGTCGGCCTCGCGGCGAAGGTTCTGGCCCTCGCCACTGGCCAGGAAGGCAACGTCGATGAGGGCGTTGAGGGCCTCGACAGACGGCTTCGGCAGCGGCGCCAGGTTGCTGGGGTGCACGTCAAGCCAGGAACTGAGCCGATCGCGTCCCGCTCGGGTCGCGAGGTCCCGCCTCTCTTCGGTTATCCGGTCGTCAAGCGCGTTCAAGTCCTCTCCTTCTGCAGGACCCCCAGCAGTCGGGACCTGGACGATGTGTCGGTGTCACGGTTGTAACGGGCTCGTGACATAAACCTTGCACCCTGTGAGCCTTGAAATTCAGGTCGATGGAGACTGATCCGCGGGCGCTCACCTGCCGTATCCTGTGGCACGGAATCGACCCGAGGGAGCGACCAGAGGGAGGAGCCCAGCCGCATGAGCTTCGACATCGAGCGTTACAAAGACCGGTCCAAGAAAATCGACCTCAGCGACATCCGCTGGGACCAGGTCAGGGACCACGAGCTGCCACAGAGCGCCATCGACTCGATGCTCTACATGATGGACATCGAGATCCACACCGTGATCTACCTCTCCGAGCTGCTGGTCTCCAAGGCCTGCATGGACCCTGTCATCACCGCGTTCCTGTCCTGCTGGGCGTACGAGGAGATGTACCACGGCGAAGCGTTCGCCAAGTTCCTCAACGAGTACGGCGTGCCGGTCAGCCCCAACCGACCCCAGGAGATCCGGCTGCGTGAGGGTTTCGGCCGCGTCAACGCCGTGATGGCGATCATGTTCGGCTCCTACCTGATCCCCTTCTTCCCCGCCCTGTACCTGACCGTGGGCGCCGTCAATGAGCTCAGCACGGTGACCGGCTACACGCAGCTGCGCCGGCGCGCCAACCACCCTGTGCTGGACACCATCCTGGAGCGGATCATCAAGCAGGAGCGAACCCACTACGCTTTCTACCGCTCCCAGGCCGAGAAGCTCCTGCGCTACAGCGCTGCGGCACGCGGCGCCACCAGGTGGTTCCTGCTCAAGCGCTTCAAGGCCGTGGGCGAAGGCACCAAGACCGTCGATGAGGTCAACCAGCTGGCCATGGACCTCTTCTCCGGGCCCGACGGGCGCCGGGCGGTGCGCGATATCGACGCCCAGATCGAGCAGCTGCCCGGCCTGCACGGGGTCGGCGTGATGGAGAGGGTGCTCGACCGCGCCTACCAGCTGACCGGCGCTCCTGAGCTGGCCCCGGACCTGGCGCCGCCGCGCGAAGTCGCACTGAGGGTGCCGGTCGGCGCCTGACCGCACAGCCGCGATGCGGGCTGACTAGGATGTGGGATCGTGAAGGCCGAATCCAGCCCGCAGCTCCTGCCGATGGTGTTGATCGGGAGCATCGGGGCCCTGATCCTGCTGCTGGGCGTCGTCCTCTTTCTCTACTACGAGCCGATCGACGAGCAGACCGGCAACACCAACGCTCGAATCACCGGCGTCTACAAGTACGACCTTGGCAGCGGCCAGAAACGTGGCAATTCCACGGCGCGGTTCACTTCGAACGACGTGCCCGCGGCGGTTGTCGACTGGGGCTCGGTGCCGCCGGACATGGAGGTGGGAGCCCACTGGTTTGACGACCACGGCCAGCTGGTCGGCGGGGTGGGCCCGGCGGCCGCCGCCTCCCTCCCCACCAGGCCGATCCCCATCGACGTCGACGCCGACACCCTGATCCCACCCGGTGGCTACGTCTTTGTTGTCGAGAGGTATGCGGGCGGTCGCTCGGTGCAGGTGCTGGCTCGCAGCGCCATAAGGGTTGACGAGCAATGACCGAGGTCCCTGCAGTCCCGACAGCGGGAGCGGTGCCCCCGCTGTCCGCTAACCCTCAGCACCCCGCTCACTCCGGTTACCGCACCGCGCTGGCGATCGTCATCGGCATCCTGGTCCTGCTCTTTATCGGCTCCATCGTCGGCACCGCGATCAAGAGCGACGTGGCCATCATCAACCTGGTCGGCCTAGTGGTGGTCGGCTTCTTTGCCGGCGGCACCTACCTGCTGGTCATCGCCTTCAGCCTCAAAGACAAGGCCAGGCGTCACCGGCGGGTGGCGATTGCGTCGATCGTACTGGGCATCGCCCTGCTGCTCTGGATGCTGGTGGTGGCAGCGCTGATCGCCAACCTCAACATCCTCGGCGCCATCATCTCGATTCCCACCACCGGCTTCGCCATCTGGGTCCTGCGTCACCTCAACCGCAACCAGCACGAGCCGTGGCGGCTGGTGCTGGCCGCCTTCGGGTGGGGCGGGGTCGTGGCGGTAAACCTGGCCATCGTCCTGGAGGGACCCTTCGACAGGCTCTTTGTCGCGGCGCTGATCCCTGGACCTGGCCAGGGCCTGTCGGGCGCCTGGAGCGCGGCCTTCTTCGAGGAGCTGCCCAAGGGCCTGGCTGTGGTGCTGCTGTACCTGGTGATGCGCAAGTCCTTCGATGACGTCGTCGACGGCATCCTCTACGGTGCCATGGTCGGCCTCGGCTTCAACTTCGTCGAGGGGCTGGGCTACATGGCAGCCCACGGCATCATCGGCCAGTTCTACGTGCGCCAGCTGCTGGGGCTGTTCACCGGGCACACCACGTACACGGCGCTGATCGGCGCCGGCCTTGGAGTGGCCCGCCAGCAGAACGCCACCTGGAAACGGCTGGTCGCGATCCTGTCGGGGTTCACCGCGGCGGTGGCCGCGCACTTCCTCTGGGACGCGGCGGCGATGACATCGTTCCTACCCCACACCAGCAACGTGGCCCTCGAGGTATTCGTCTTCCTCCCCCTGCGGGTGCTGCTGATCGACGGGCCGTTCACCGCGATGGTGCTGGCGCTGCTGATCCTGGGCCTGCGCCGCGAGGGGCGGATCCTGAGGACCGAGCTCAACAACGAGGCCGGCATGGGGCTGGGCACGGTCTTGCCCGAGGAGGTCGAGATCCTCGCCAACCCGCGCAAGCGGGCAAGCTGGCGGCGCAGCGAGTTCAGGCACTTCGGCTGGAAGGGCTATCGCTGGCTGGGCCGGCTGCAGCGGGCCCAGCTGGCGCTCGCCTGGGAGCGCTGGCACCGGGCCAACCAGGACATCGACGAGCCCCTCGAGGAGGAGGAGAGGCTGCGCCAGCACATCCTCGCGATCCGCGCGGGAGGCCGCTAGGCTGCGCCAGTGACCGCCGCTACCAACCCCGCGTGCATTGCGTGACCCAGGACGACCTGCTTCGCGACGCGACGACGCGGGCCCTGGAGTACCTGCGCACCCTGGACGAGCGGCCGGTGGCGCCCAGCGACGACGAAATGGCGCGACTCGCCGAGCTCGGCGGTCCCCTACCGGAACGACCTGAGGCCGACGAAGCGACCCTAGCCCTCCTCGATTCGGTTGGCTCGCCGGCGACAGTCGCGTCCGCGGGCCCGCGCTACTTCGGCTTCGTCATCGGCGGCTCGCTACCAGTGACAACCGCCACCGCCATCCTGGCCGCGGCGTGGGACCAGAACGCGGTGGTCGAGGCCAGCTCGCCGACCGCGACGGCGCTGGAGCGAACTGCGCTCGAGTGGCTGGTCGACATCCTGGACTTGCCGTCCACAGCCTACGGTGCGCTTGTCACCGGGACGGCGATGGGCAATGTCTGTGGGCTCGCCGCCGGCCGAACCGCGCTGCTGGCTCGCGCCGGATGGGATCTCGAGGCCGATGGCCTGCACGGCGCCCCGCCGCTCCGAGTGGTGGCAGGGGCGGAGGCCCACTCCACCCTGCTCGGTGCCGTCGCCCTTCTCGGCCTGGGCCGCGCCCGGATCGAGTCGGTCGCCGTCGACGCTCAGGGCCGCATGCGCCCGGACGCCCTGCCGGCCCTCGACGATCGGACGATCCTCTGTATCCAGGCGGGCAATGTCAACACAGGGGCGCTGGACCCCGCGGAGCCACTGTGCGCGGCGGCCAGGGACGCCGGCGCGTGGGTCCACGTCGACGGCGCATTTGGCCTCTGGGCGCGCGCCTCACAACGACTGACGGACGCGGCGCGCGGCTATGACGCCGCTGATTCCTGGGCCACGGATGCACACAAGTGGCTCAACGTGCCCTACGACTGTGGCGCGGTGCTGGTCCGCGATCCCACTCACCTGAGTCGGGCGATGGCTGTCAATGCCGCATATCTGCCGGAGGCGGCCACCGGCAACCCGATCGATTACACGCCCGAGGGATCGCGTCGAGCGCGGGGCGTCGGTGTTTGGGCGGCGCTGCGCTCGCTGGGACGGTCGGGGGTGGCCGACCTCGTCGACCGCTGTTGCGCCCTCGCTAGCCAGTTTGCCGACGGCCTCAGAGCGGGTGGTTGCGAGGTCCTCAATGAAGTCAGCCTGAACCAGGTCCTGGTGGCCTTCGGCGACGATGACACCACCAACCGGGTCATCACCGGGGTGCAGAGAGATGGCGCCTGCTGGTGCGGCGGCACCGTCTGGCAGGGCCGGGCAGCGATGCGGATCAGCGTCTCGTCATGGGCGACAACGGCAGCGGACGTCGACCAGAGCGTGGCCGCGATCCTCCGGGTGGCGAAGGCTCAGGCCTTGGGCGGAGGGATGTAGCGGGCCGAGTCGACCCGGCCGGCCTTGATCGATAGCACCCAGGTGCTGGCCTTCTGCCATTTGGCTTCCTTGGTGCGGACGATGTCCTGGCGCACCAGGTCGTCGACGATGGCTGCGATGATGTCGCCCTGGCTGCACATAACTGCGGGCGCCTCAACCCTGGTGATCATCAGCATGGCCTCGTGCCAGGAGGCGCCCTCCGCCAATCGCGGTTCGGGTACGACCGGCAGGCCGCGGGCCTCGGCCAGCGGCTCGACCGTCTGAATGCAGCGCAGGTAGGGGCTGGAAGAGACCCGTTCGAAGGGCTCCTTCTCCAGGACCTCGACCAGGCCGCGGGCCTGGCGCCAGCCCTTCTCGCTGAGGGGACGGAACTCGTCCTCGCCGACCCATGTCTCGCGGTCGCCGGCGTCGGCGTGGCGCACCAGGTAGACGTTCACCCGCGTAGCCTACCCAAAGGCTGGGCGGAAGGCTCGGCCGGTCTGCGCCTATTTGTCGGCCAGGGACGCCCGGTCGATGGAGAGGGAGGCCTCAAGCATCGCCAGCGAGTTGAGCACCGCAGCGGCGGTCGAGATGTTGGTCGCCACCGGGATGTCGTGGAGGTTGCACACCCGTAGCACGGGGTCGAGCTCGGGCTCGTTGTCGAGGCGGCCGAAGGGGTCGATCAGGTAGATCACGGCCAGCATCCGGCGGCCGACGACGAACTGGGCGATCTGGAAGTCGCCACCGTCCCGCCCGGCGCGCACGCAGGAGACGTCGAGGCCAACCATCTCCTGGAGCATCATGCCGGTGGTCGCGGTGGCGACCAGCTGGTGGCGGCTCAACACGTCGCGGTAGCAGACCGCGAAATCCACCAGCTGCGCCTTCTTGTGGTCGTGGGCGATCAGGCCGATGGCGGAGTCGCCGGGTGGGCTGAGGGCCCGACCGGGGCCGGGCCCTCTGCTGGGGTGAGAGTCGCGTACCCTTCCGTCCGGCGTGTCTACCGGGTTGAGGATGCCCGTGTCGGCGCCTGACAGGTACACGCTCCAGCCTATTGCCAGGGCAGTGAGGAGAGGGTTAGCCGAGGGTTAACTCTTGGCGCCGGCAGCGGCGAGGGTTACGACGGCGCCGGGCCCCGCCTTCTGAACACCAGCACCGCGATCACCAGCAGGACCGCCGCGACCGCGATCGCCACCAGGACGGAAACCAGCGACGACGTCGCGCTATTGGTGCTGCTGGCGTTCTTGCTGAAGTCGAGAGCGTTGGTCAGGTCGTTGGCTGCCGCATCGCGGGTACCCAGCGCCTGTACCCCGAAGCGCTTCTCGATGAAGCGCAGGACCGACACCGTCTCGTACTGGGTGTGGTCGACATATCCGGTCTTGGCGTATGGCGAGATGATGATCCCAGGGACGCGGCTGCCAGGTCCCCACTTATCGCCCTTAGGCGGGGCCACATGGTCGTAGCGACCGCCGTTCTCGTCATACGTGATCAGGATGAGGCTGTCCTTCCAGTTAGGGCTGTTTTGGACCGCCCGGACGAGGCTGGCGACGTGCTGCTGGCCCTGCAGCACGGTGGCGTAACCGGGGTGCTCGTTATCGGCGCCGATGGGCTTGACAAATGAGACCGCCGGCAGGTTGCCGCCAGCTGCGTCGGCCAGAAAGATCTGCTCGTCCTTCAAATGGTCGCTCCGGGCGGCGGTGCCCGGGGCGTAATTCATGTAGTAGTTGAAGGGCTGGTGATGGTACTGGAAGTTCGGGTCGGCATTGCCGGTGTTGGCCTGGTCCCAGCCACCCGCGTACCACTTCCAGCTGACGTTCTTGTCGTTGAGGCGGTCGCCGATGGTTGGATCGGTGAGCAGTGGCGCGCGCTGGGCCTCGTTGGTCGCCTCCTTGGCGGGGTCGGTGCTGCTGCTGTGAGGCGTGCTCTGCGGCTGGACGGTGTTGACCAGGAAGTTGTCGGGCGCGACAGTGATGAAGCCATCGCCGGTCTTGGTCGGGAGGCCGTCGGACCCCAGCACGGTCCGCTTGGCCTCGGGGATCGGCTTGGCGGCGCTGTCCCACTTCGGCGTGCACGCGCAAATCAGCCATTGATGGTTGAGGAATGAGCCGCCGAACGCGGAATGGAAAAAGTTATCGGCCATCACGTACTGCTGCGCCAGCTTGCCCTCGGGCATGTTCTGGGCGTCGTAATAGCTCATCACCAGGCCGCCGTTGTCGCTGGCGGCGACGTACTTGTCGTTCTTTCCGCCATCGATCTGGACCTGCTGCTGGTAATAGCGATGGACGATGTCCCCGGTCTTGGCGCTGGGTGCGACGTACTTGGCCAGGTCATACGGCGCCACCGGCAGCGGCCCCGGGAAGGCGGGATCGGGCAGGCTGGCGGGCTGCCCGGGGTCGGAGGCCTTGGGGTTGTCGTGTTGCGGCTGCGGAACGGTCGACAGGGCGGCCCCATCAAGCCCGACCTGGGCGGTGTTCTTGCCGTCCAGGTTGTTGGCGCCCGGGTAGTGCGGGTAGAGGCTGTCGAAGCTCCAGTTCTCCTGGTAGATGACGATGAGATGGTTGATCTTGCTGAGGTCGTCGGCCGCGGCCACCGGTCCGCGAATGGTCGGTGAGCCGGCAACCATTGCTATGGCCGCGCCGGCAGCGACGAGGATGACCTGGGTGAGCCTGGTCTTCAGTGGCGTGAACAATCCGCTCCCCTCTTGCTGACCGATTGAAGCGAGGCTACGGCGCCGGGAGTTTTGCACAGGTGAACCGCCGGTTAACACTTCAAGGAGTCGGCTCGAGCCGCGGTACGCTTGCCTGACCATGAGACTGCGCCGCCGACCCGGCGCCGCCAAGCCAGACCAGGACGCGACAGCCGCGACTCCTGGCGCCGCGACCAACCAAAATGTCGCGGACGCCTCCGGCACCGAGGGGCAGGCCAGGGAGGCTTCTTGGCACCGTTTGGCCCTAGAGTCGATGGACGCGACCTGGTTTCGAGTCGACCGTGAGATGCACGTGGTCGAGGCGTCGAAGCCGGCCCTGGAGCTGTTCGGAGACCTGCCGCTGCCGCAGACGGTGATCGCCTTCACCCGATCCGCCGACATCGAGAATCACACTCGCGCGGCGCTGGCCGGCGCGACGCGGCACTGGGAAGTCGAAGCCGCGGGCGGTCGCCGCACGCTGCAGGTTCAGGGCGTTGCGCTGGGCGCGGATGGTGTTCTCATCCAAATCGAGGACATCACCGAGGTTCGCCGGTTGGAAGCGGTTCGGGCTGACTTCGTGGCCAATCTTGCTCACGAGTTGCGCACGCCGGTCGCTTCGTTGAGCCTGGCGGCGGAGACGCTGTCCGCGGGCCTGCCCCCGGACGAGCAGCAGCTGTTTGTTACGCGCATCGCAGAGGAGACCACCTATATCGAAGGATTGCTGCGGACGGTCTCGGAGCTCGCCTTCCTCGAGGATTCGGTCCAGCTGCAACTTACGGAGTTCTGGCTCGACGAGGTGATCAAAGAGAGCTGGCGCCGCGTAACCGACCTCCAGGGCGCCAGCGAGCTAAAAGACCAGGTCCCCCGCGACCTGGAGGTGCGTGCGGACCGGGTCAGACTCTCCGAGATAATGCAGAACCTGTTCGAGAACGCCCACCGCTACAGCCCCGCCGGCGCCCCCGTTCACGTCGACGCCTCAATCGACGGTGGTGAGGTCACCGTGCGGGTGACCGACGCCGGGCCAGGTATTCCTCCCGCTGACATCCCCAGGATCTTCGAACGGTTCTACAAGGTTGACCGTGCGCGCACCCGTCGCGGCGACGGTTCGGGCCTCGGATTGGCGATCTGCAAACACCTGGTCTCAGCTCACAACGGCCGCATATGGGCCGAATCAGTCCCCGCCGGCGGGACCCGAGTCTGCTTCTCGATTCCCCTCGACCTGGACCAACCGGCGCCGCCAGAAGCTTAACCCACCCTTAACCTAGCGGACAGGAGGGGTTAACCAAGCACCGCCTACGGTCTTGATCGTGGGACACAGCGGATCCCAGGCAGACGAGCCCGGGCGCCACCTGGCCATGGCTCGCTTCAGCACCATTCCCAGGGGATGGATTGGAGGAAATCACCAATCGTGAAACGACATGCACTTGCCGCCCTGCTACTTGGCGGAACCGTGGCCCTGGCCGGCTGCGGCAGCACTGACACCGGCCAATCCACCGGTCCGGCCGGCACGTCGAACGTTTGCAAGGCCAGCGTCACCAAGCCCGGCTACAGCAACGACATCAAGCTCAGTGGTGGTGCCACCTCCCTCAGCGGCGCCGGCTCCACCTTCATCAACCCCGCGATGTCGGTTTGGACCGACGCATACAAGTCAGCCAACAGCGTCCAGGTCGCTTACCAGTCGATCGGGTCGGGAGGCGGGATCGCGCAGATCCAGGCTGGCACCGTTGATTTCGGCGCCACCGACGCGTTCATGACCGACAGCGATATCGCCAAGGCCAAGGGGCCGATTCTGCAGGTGCCCTTGGTCCTGGCTCCGGTCGTAGTCGTCTACAACCTGCCGAACATCAAGTCCGGTGTGCAGTTCGACGGCGAGACGCTGGGCAAGATCTTCGCCGGCAAGATCACCAAATGGAACGACCAGGCTCTGCAGGACCTCAACAAGGACAAGCAGCTGCCGGACCAGGCCATCGGCGTGGTCCATCGCTCCGATGGGTCGGGAACCACTGACATCTTCACCGACTACCTGACCAAGGAGAGCCCAACCTGGGTCAGCGTCCTGGGTGGCGCAGACAAGAGTCGTGGCAAGACAGTTGCCTGGCCTGTTGGCACCGGCGGCAAGGGCAACGAAGGCGTTTCCGGCGCGGTCAACAGCCCGTCGGGCGTGGGCGGCATCGGCTACGTGGAGTTCGGTTACGCCGTCCAGCAGAACCTCGCCTACGGCAACGTCAAGAACAAGTCGGGCACGTTCATCGAGCCCTGCATCAATACCGTCACCGCCGCCACCAACGGGGTCAGCTACCCCGACGACCTGCGCTTTGACCTGACCGATGGATCAGACAAGGACGCCTACCCGATCACGGGTACGACCTGGGCCCTGATCTATCAGAGCCAGGCCGACAAGGCCAAGGGCGTCGCCCTGCTGAACTTCCTGTCCTGGGACCTCAGCGATGGGCAGGATAAGTTGCAGGACATCAACTACGCGCCTCTCGGCAAGGACCTCCGGACCAAGGCGGTGGCCCAGCTAAAGAAGGTGACCTCCGGCGGCGCGCCGCTGGCACAGTAGCCTATTGCATTGGGAGAGCGGCCAAGCCGCTCTCCCATTACCATCTGACAACGGACAAGCAGGAGCGATGATCGCTTGAGCACGGCAACCCCAGAGAGCGCAACCATCCGGATTGCGCCAAGCCTGGAACGATCTCGCTCGTCGTGGCGGAGCGCCAACTCGATTTTCACAGCAGTGGTAACCGTGGCCGGCCTGCTGGTCCTTGTCCTGATTGCCGCAATGGTTGCCTTCGTGCTCGCCCAGTCCTGGCCAGCCATCACGAATTACGGCATCTTCACCTTCCTGCAGTCGACCCGCTGGGCCCCTTCGGAGGCGACCCTCTCCAGTTCGGTCCCCAACCCGTACGGGATCCTGCAGTTCATCTACGGGACGCTGCTCACCTCTGCGATCGCCATGCTGATCGCGGTTCCAGCGTCGGTGGCCATCGCCCTGTTCATAACCGAGGTCGTCCCCCAGCGCCTGCGCCAGCCGCTTTCGTCGCTTGTCGACCTCCTAGCCGCGGTGCCCAGCGTGGTCTACGGCTTCTGGGGAATCTTTGCCCTCCTTCCCGCAATCAGGCCAGCCGTCGTCGCCCTCGAACGGGTCCTCGAGCCGGTACCCGTCGTCGGTGTCCTCTTCAAAGGACCGTACTTCGGCTTCTCCTACCTGACGGCTTCTCTGGTCCTGTCGATCATGGTCCTGCCGATCATCACCGCGATCTGTCGCGAGGTCTTCCGGACCGCTCCGGCGACCGACAAGGAGGCCGCCTACGCGTTGGGGGCCACGCGCTGGGAGATGATCCGGCTGGCCGTGCTGCCGCGGTCGAAGTCCGGCATCGCCGGCGCCTCGATCCTGGGCCTGGGCCGCGCGCTGGGCGAAACCATCGCGGTGACGATGGTGATCGGCAACAGCGTCCTGGCGATCCAGACCAGCCTGCTGGCCCAGGGCGCGACGATGGCCAGCGTAATCGCCAACGAATTCACCGAGGCAACGCAGCCCTTCCATCTTGAGTCACTGTTCGTAGTCGGCTTCTTCCTGCTGGTCATCGCGGTGATCGTCAACGCCGCCGCCCGCCTGATCGTTAAGCGAGCCGTGGCGCTGTGAGCGCAATCACCTCGCCCCAGGGGACCAGGCACCTCCCCGGCCTGGGCCGCCGTCGCGGCGTGAACGCGGTGGTCACGGTCATCCTCGGATCAACGGTGCTGCTGGCGTTGGCAATCCTGGCATGGGTGCTGATCTACGTCGCAATCCAAGGGCTCAACTACCTCGGTCCAGACTTCTTCGTGAAGACTCCGCCGGGCAACCCGGGGCGGGGCGGTGGCGGCTTCTACAACGGTATCGTCGGCAGCTTCATCGTGGTCGGTATTGCCGCGGCCATATCGATCCCGTTGGGAGTCGCGGCCGCGCTCTACCTGGTCGAGGTTGGACGCGGCTGGCTGGTCAACGTTGTCCGGTTCTTCACTGACGTCCTGATCGGAATCCCCACCATAGTTACCGGCGCATTCGTCTACGTGCTCTGGGTCACCCACTTCGGTTTCTCCGGGATAGCAGGTGGCATCGCTCTCGGGATCGTCATGCTGCCGTTGATCACGCGGACCACTGAGGAGATCCTTCACCTGGTTCCCAACGGCCTTCGGGAGGGCAGCTATGCGCTGGGCGCGACTCGGGTCCAAACGATCTTCAAGATCGTTCTTCCCACCGCCCTTCCCGGCATCACCACCGGGGTGATGCTGGCGGTGGCGCGCGGAATGGGTGAAACCGCGCCCCTGCTTCTCACCGCGCTCGGCAACGAGCTGTTCACCGAGTACAACCCGGGCAAGCGGATGTCGACCCTGTCCCTGCAAATCTTCGGTAACGCCATCAGCGGTTTCAAGGCCGGGCAGGCGCGGGCCTGGTCGGGGGCGCTCACCCTAATCGCCATCGTTCTGGTGCTCACCCTGACAGCCCGCTTCTTTGCCGCCCGTACCCGGATCAGTCAGCCGTGAACAATCGGCGCCGGCTCGCTTGACCCTTAGCATGCTTTCGGTGACACCCGAGCCAACAACGCAGACAAAGCTGCAGGTCACGGACCTGGATTTCCACTACGGCGACTTCATGGCTCTCAAAGGCATCAACCTCTCCGTGCCGGCAAACGCGATCACCGCGATGATCGGCCCCTCGGGCTGTGGCAAGAGCACCCTGATCCGGGTGTTCAACCGCATGTACGAGCTGGTCCCCGGCACCCGGGTCGAAGGCCATGTCTCGCTGGATGGGGAGGACATCCTCGGCGACCGGGTTGACGTCATCAGCCTGCGTCACCGCATTGGCATGGTGTTCCAGCGCCCCAACCCCTTCCCCATGAGCATCTACGACAACGTTGCCACCGGGCCGCGGATCCTGCGGCAGAAGAACGGCCTGGACGAGGTCGTGGAGCACAGCCTTCGGCAGGCCGCCCTTTGGGATGAGGTCAAGGATCGCCTCAACAAGCCGGCGCTGTCGCTCTCCGGCGGTCAGCAGCAGCGCCTGGTCCTGGCGCGCACCCTGGCGGTCGAGCCGGAGGTGATCCTGATGGACGAACCGGCGTCGGCGCTGGATCCAATCGCCACCCTTAAGCTGGAAGAACTGGCCCAGCAGCTGAAGAAGGACTACACCATCCTGATCGTGACCCACAACATGCAGCAGGCCGCTCGAACGTCCGACTACACCGCCTTCCTGATGATGCACCAAGAGCGCTACGGCGAGCTGATCGAGTACGGCCCCACCACTGAGATCTTCAACCACCCCCAGAACAAGCTCACCGAGGACTACATCACCGGGAGGTTCGGCTGATGCCACGAACACAGTTCGAGACCGAGCTCGACGAGGTTCACGCCACCGCCAGCCGGATGGGCGCCCTGGTAGAGGTCGCCATCAGGCACGCGGTCAGGGCGCTGTTGGAGCGCGACCGGGAGCTGGCCACGCAGGTGGTGGAGGGTGACGCCCAGATCAACGAGCTCCACATCCAGCTCAAGGAAGAGACCTTCATGGTCATCGCCACCCAGGCGCCGGTGGCACGCGACCTCCGCATGCTGCTCGGGCTGCAGTACATCGGGGCTGAGCTGGAGCGCATGGGTGACTACGCCACGCGGATCGCCAAGCGGGCTCGCAAGCTGGTCGACGAGCCGGAGCCCGCACCCAACACTCTGGTCGAGCTGGGCCAGATGGGCGAGCTGGTGGAGAAGCAAGTGCACGACATCCTCGACGCCTTCCTGCGCATCGACCCGGACGCTGCCCTGGCCGTCGCGGGGGAGGATGATGCCATCGATAAGCTTTACCGCAAGGTCTTCGCCGAGCAAATCGGCGCGCTTGCCGAGGACCCCGACCACGTGATGGCGACCCAGCACATCCTCAATGTCGCCCACACGCTGGAGCGGATTGGCGACCGGGTGATCAACGTGGCCGAGGACATCGTCTTCCTCGACACCGGCCGCGTCGTCGAGCTGGACTGAGCGCTCGCTTTAAGTTGGAGGTCCGCTGAACTCATGAGCCGGCAGGTTCTGCTCGTCGAAGACGAGCCCAACATCCGCGACACCCTGCGCTTCAACCTCACTCGCGAGGGATACACCGTCCGCGAGGCGCGGACCGCCGAGGAGGCGTTGCGCAGCTTCCGCTCCACCCCACCCGACATCATGCTGCTGGACGTGATGCTGCCGGGGATGAGCGGCTTCGAGGTCTGCCGCATCATCCGCCAGGAGAGCGTGGTGCCGATCATCATGCTCACCGCCAAGGACCAGGAACTGGACAAGGTCCTCGGCCTCGGGGTTGGCGCCGACGACTACATCACCAAGCCGTTCGGCCTGCAGGAGCTGTTCGCGCGGATGACCGCGGTGCTGCGTCGCGCCGACAAGGAGCGCCCCGGTAGCGGTGAGCAGGTCCCCGAGCTCGACCAGGTTGGCGGCCTGGTCATGGACCGCGCCGCTCGCACCGTCTCGCTCGAGGGCGAGGAGGT
>JBARRR010000038.1:0-4184 GCA_049644325.1 Candidatus Dormiibacterota bacterium | reverse complement strand
GTGCCGAAGACGATCCGGCCGATCCAGCGCTTCGACTCCATCACGCTCCGGGTGTCGATCGCGACCATCTTCCACAGGAAGGCGGCGACGAAGGCCAGGGCGCCGATGCTGGCGACCAGGGCCTGGCCCATGGCGATCCATCGATTCAAAACGTCTTGCAGAACGCTGATGTCCCCCAACTGGTGTGCCTCCTCCTTCTCCGGCTGGCTAGCCGGGCAAAAGCGCGGGCAGGACCCGCTTCTCGATGTACTGCCTGGTCCCGTCGACCAGCAGCTGGATCACCTGCCACTGGGTCCGGTACAGGGTCAGGTCGTCCTTGTTCAGCCGTGTCAGCAGGTCGCTGCCGGGAGCGACGCCCGTCCCGCCGCCAGAAACTGGGGCTGGCCCCGGCGCCCGAGGGATGGGCAGGAAAGGATCGGACGTCGTGGTTGACGGCGCGCCGCGCTGAACCTGGATCGGCCCCGGCGGGTGGTTGCTGACGAGCCGCCAGCCGGCGAAGAAACATCCCACAGCCACCAGCACCTCGACCGCGATGACCACCCCGCGCCAGCCCACGGCCGCTCGAACGTTTTGCACTCTCCCCCCCAGAGTTATGCACTGCTGTGTGCTTGCTGCTACAAAACTTGTTCCCAGTATAGACGATAGTGTGGTTTTGTCAAGGCATAGGAGCAAGGTCGGCAACGGCGCTGATGACGGCGGGGAGGTAGAGGACGCCGGGAGCCGGCGCCCCGGAGGTCAGTTCCCCCGGCGCTCCCGGTCGGCGAGCCTGTCGCTGGCGCGGCGGGGGCGAGTAACCGCACCATGGCTGGCCGACGAGACCAGGGCCACGTACTTCGCAAACACACCGCTGCGGTACTTGAGCAGAGGTGGCTCCCACTCGTCCAGCCGGCGCGCCATCTCCTCCTCCGAGATCTCCAGCGTGAGCTTGCGGCCGGGGATGTCAAAGCTGATGGTGTCGCCGTCGCGGACCGCGGCGATGGGGCCGCCGCGCGCCGCCTCGGGGGTGACGTGGCCCGCCATGAAGCCATGGGTCGCGCCACTGAAGCGGCCGTCTGTGAGCAGGGCGACCTTGTCTGAGAGCCCGGCGCCGACGATCGCCGCGGTCACGCCCAGCATCTCGCGCATCCCGGGACCCCCGGCCGGGCCCTCGTAGCGGATGACGACGACGTCGCCGGGCTTGATCTGCTGCTCCTGGACCGCGGCGAAGGCGTCCTCCTCACACTCGAAGACCCGCGCCGGCCCGGTGTGCTGAAGCCGCTCGTGGCCGGCCAGCTTGACCACGCATCCCTCAGGCGAGAGGTTGCCGCGCAAGATGGCGATGCCGCCGGTGGGCTTGATCGGGTCATCGACCGGTCGCACCACCCTCTGCCCCGGCACCTCCTCGGCCGCCTCCCCCACCTCGCGCAGGGTGCGGCCGTCGACGTTGCGCTCCTCGGCGTTGACCATGCCGGCGTCGACCAGGCGCTTGATCAGCACCCCGAGGCCTCCGGCGGCATGGAGGTCGGTGGCGACGAAGGCCCCGCCCGGCTTGAGACTGGCGAGGATCGGCGTCTTGGAGGCGATACGGTCGAAGTCCTCGATCTCCAGGGGCACGTCGGCCTCGTTGGCGATCGCCAGCATGTGGAGCACGCCGTTGGTCGAGCCGCCGGTGGCCGCCACCGACACAATGGCATTCTCGATCGCACCGCTGGTGATGATCGACCGGGGCCGCACATCGCGCTCCACCAGGCTGACGGCGAGCCTGCCCGCGTCCTGGGCTACCTGCGCCTTGCGCTCGTCCATGGCAGGGACGCCGTTGGCGCCGGCCGGGCTGATGCCCATGAACTCCAGCGCGCAGGACATGGTGTTGGCCGTGAACTGGCCGCCGCAGGCGCCCGGGCCGGGGCAGGCCGCCGCCTCGATCTCCTCCAGGTCCGCGTCGGTGATGGTCCCGGCCGCGTGGGCCCCGACCGCCTCGAAGACGTCCTGGATGGTGATGTCGCGGCCCTGGTAGCGCCCCGGGGCGATGGTGCCGCTGTAGAGCACCAGCCCGGGAAGGTCCATGCGCGCCAGGGCCATAGCGCCGGCGGGAATCGTCTTGTCGCAGCCAACGATCATGACCAGGCCGTCGAAGGAGTGTCCCCGGCAGACCAGCTCAATGGAGTCGGCGATGACCTCGCGGCTGACCAGCGACGCCTTCATACCCTCGGTGCCCATGGTCACGCCGTCGGAGACCGAGATCGTGTTGAACTCCATCGGCGTGCCCCCGGCGGCGCGGACCCCGGCCTTTACATGCTCGGCCAGCTCACGGTGGTTGTAGTTGCACGTCATGGTCTCGATCCAGCAGTGGCCGACGCCGATGATCGGCTTTTTGAGGTCCTCGGCGCTGAAACCGATCGCGCGCAGGTAGGACCGCGCCGGGGCCCGGCTGGGGCCCGCCAGCATCTCGTCGCTGTTGCGTCGCTTCCGATCCGCCATCGAGTCGAGAAAGGATAGCGGCTGCCGGCGATGCGACCGCCGACTTGACAGGAGGGGGACTGACGAGGTATTAAATGAGCGTTCAATTATTTTGATGACAAAGACCAAGAGCCGTCCTGTCGGCCGCCCCCCACTGGCCACCCTGACCCCGGACGGGCCTGATCGACGGGCCCAGATCATCGACGCCGCCACCACGGTCATCGCCAACCGCGGCTACGCCCATACCTCGCTCAAAGACATCGCCGACGCGGCCGGTGTCACCCCCGCCCTGATCTACCACTACTTCGACTCCAAGGAGGATCTCCTGCTGGCCACCATGGCGGCCGTCCAGGAGAACCTCCATCGCGCTGTCGACGCCGCCCGGGAGCGGGAGACGGAGCCGTTCGAGCGCATCGCCGTCACCGTCGACGAGGCCGCCGCCCAGTTCGACCTCCACCCTGAGTTCTTCCGCCTGATCTACGACATGTACAGCGCCGGCTTGAGCCAGCCCTCGCTGCGGAAGAAGGGGCTGGAGATGCTGGAGCACGGCATCCAGCGCCAGGTCGAACAGATCCGCGCGTACTACAACGAGCTGGGAGGCGTCGAACCCCCGGTCCCCGCCGAGGACCTGGCCGGGGCCATCGTCGCCGCCGTCGACGGCATCGCGGTCTCCGCCACCGTCCGTGGCGTTGACCCGGCGGGCATGTACCGCGGCCTCAAGATGATCCTGTTGTTCGCGGCCGCCCTGCCCTACGCCGCCACCACCGGCACGCCGCCCGACATCAGCCGGCTCCTGGAGCTGGTGCGCGAGGCGCCGAGCGGCGCCGCCAAGGAGGAAGCGCAATGAACACCAACGGCCTGAAGCTGCCGCCCGGTCCCTCGCTGCCGGTCGCGGTCCAAACCCTGGCCATGGGCTTCCGCCAGGACGAGTTCCTGGCCTGGGCGCGGCGCCGATTCGGCGACCCCTTCACCATCCGCATGCCCCAGGGGCGGACGCTGGTGATGTTCAGCAACCCGGTGGCGATCAAGCAGATCTTCTCCGCGAGCCCCGACGACCTCCACGCCGGCGAGTCCACCGGCGCCGTCCTGGAGCCGTTTGTCGGCACCAACTCCCTGCTCCTCCTCGACGGGGCTCGCCACCTCAAGGAGCGGCGCATGATGATGCCATCCTTCCATGGCGAGCGGATGGCCACCTATGTCCAGGTCATGGCCGGCGCCACCCGCCGCGACATGGCGACGTGGCCGCTGGGCGAGCCGTTCGCGATGCGGCCTCACACCCAGACCATCACCCTCGACGTGATCATGCGGGCGATCTTCGGGGTCGACGACGAGAAGGGCCAGGAGGACCTGCGCCGCAGCCTCCACGTGATGCTGACATCGTCGATGAACCCTCAGCTGCTGCTGCCGGTCTTCCGCCGCCGGCTGGGTGGCTACAGCCCCTGGGCCCGGTTCCTGGAGCTGCGCAAGCAGATCGACGCCGCCCTCTTTGCCGAGATCGACAAGCGCCGCCAGGACCCTGACATCGAGGGCCGTGGCGACATTCTCTCGATGCTGATCCAGGCGCGATACGAGGACGGCGCGGGGCTCAACGACCGCGACCTCCGCGATGAGCTGATCACTCTCCTGCTGGCCGGCCACGAGACCACCGCCACCTCACTGGCGTGGGCCTTCGACCTCCTCCTCCACCACCCGCAGGTGATGGCGCGGCTGCAGAAGGAGCTCGCCGCGGGCGACGACACCTACCTCGA
>JBARRR010000037.1:0-4595 GCA_049644325.1 Candidatus Dormiibacterota bacterium | reverse complement strand
CACGGACCAGCAGGCAGATTAGGGCGACTTGGGTTCAGTCCTCGAGGCGTTTTGACCCTCCCCTCGCGTCGTCCGCGGACTGGGCGGCAGCCGGTCCGCCGCGTAGACCCGGAGGCTAGCCCGCCGCGCGAGCGTAAGTCAACCGGGCTGCGAATCCTCCGGCGGGGACGCCGAACCGGCCTCCACCGGCAGGGATCGCTTGAGCTGGCTCCGCGACCTCCGCGCCGCCCATCCCGCGACCGCGAGGGCGGTGACCGCCGCCGCGCCACCGGCAACCAGGCTGGGAGGCACGGCTGTGTTGGGCAGGTCGCCGCCAGCGCCAACCGGGGTGGAGCCTGCATTCGAGCCGCCACCGGGTGGGTTTGCGGGCGGCACGCACCCGGAAGCCAGCACCTGGCCGGAGGGCCCATGGACACTGCCCTCCTCAGGCAGTGGCTCCTGGCTGGGCACCGGGATGTTGGCCGGGAACTTGTAGGCATAGAGACCGTGGTTGCCCTCCGTCATCGACGGCGCCGCGATGCACTCCTGGGTCAGCAACGCGGCAGTGGTCGCGGCCAGGGTGGCGGGCAGCTGCGGGACACTGGTATCGGGCGCCGCGAAGTTGAAGGCGCCGGTCAGGTCGCCGACTGTCTCCCGTCTCCAGGCGGTCAGGTTGGGAGCCTCGACGCAGAAGAGGGTCTCCAGGAATCGCAGCATGGACGTGTGGTCGTACACCTCCCCGGTCGATGCCTGGCTGGCGATCAGCGGCCCGGACGAGGGGCTGGCGTTGCGCGTCCAGGGGGAGATGATCAGCATCGGCACGCGGAAGCCAAGCCCGATAACCTGCCTTCCCTCGGGCGGGAGCGGCTGGGCCGCCGGCCAAGGCAGCCGGTCGTACAGCTGGGCATCGGTGCAGGTGAGATATTCACCCTGGGTCCCCGGGGGCGCAGTGATCGGCGACACGTGGTCGAACCAGCCGCCGCTGTCATCCCAGGTGATGAAGAGCGCGGTCTTGTTCCACACGTTCTGGTTGCTGGCCAGGGCGGTGACGATGTTGTGCACCAGGTCCTGGCCCAGGGCCGAAGGCGTGGGCGGGTGTTCCGACCAGATCTCGGGCGCCACCAGCCAGCTGACCTGGGGCAGCCGGTCCAGCTGACAGTCGAGCATGAAGCTGGTGGGCGTACCGCCCGCCCAGTTCACGTCACCGAATGCCTTCTGCGTCAAGGTTGGGTTGAGGCCGGGGCCGGCGAACTTGTCGAAGAACACCAGGAAGTTGTCGTTGAAGACGGGGTTCACGAAGTCAGGCGAGCCGTAAACCTTCCAGCTGATGCCCTTGGCCTCGAGGCGCTCCGGCATCGTGGTCCACTTCATCTTCCCGTAGTACTTGGTGAAGTAGTCCTGGGTGTTCCCGGTGGTGGGGGTGCTCAGCACCGGGCCGCCGAGCTGGCCGGCGGGGTCGATCATGCCGGAAAAGGCGTAAATCCAGTTGGAGGCCGAGCCCGTGATGGCCGCCGTGTGGTAGTTGTCGCAGAGCGTGAAGTTGTCCGCCAGCGCGTAGTAGAAGGGCAGGTCGCTGCGGTTGTAATAGCCCATCGTCAGGGGGCCGTTGGCGTAGTTGGGTGGAACACTGGGACCGGCGGTCCCGGTGTACGAGTCGAAGGCCAGGTGAGCGCTGAGGAACTTGTCCATCAGCCCCCCGTTCCACGTCTTGTGCTGGGTCACCCACTGGTGGTCGATGTCGTGGCTGCATGCCCCACCCGCGGAGGTATCGAGGTGGAACGGGCGCATCGGGTTGGGGGGCGCGACGGTGGCGCCCGAGGCGGTCAGGTCCTGGGCCGTGTACTGCTCGTTCCATGTCCTGCCCGCGGCGGTGGCGACACCAGAGACGTACTCGTTCAGCCCACGGGCGCCGTGGTAGGCGCCGAAGTAGTGGTCGAAGGAGCGGTTCTCCTGGATCAGGAAGACGACGTGCTGGATGTCGCTCAGCTTGCCGGCTCCCGGCCCGGCCGCCATGGCGCGGAGGAGCACGTCGGGGAGTGCACCGCTGGCCATTCCCGCTGTCGCCGCCGCCCCCGCCATGAGAACCTCGCGCCGGCTCGGCCTAAAGGTCACCCCGGCATCGTAGCCGAATGGCGAGATTTGGATTAACGGCTGAACTCGCCTGGGCTCAATCCGGCTCCGCCAGCGGCACGATTGGCCTCGGGTAGTCGATGCCGACGCGACAGCCGGCGGCGGCCTGCATCTCCTGGCCCATCGCCCACGGCCGGTGCACATGACCGGCCGGTACCTGGGACAGCTCCGGCACCCAGCGTCGAACGTATTCGCCTTCGGGGTCAAGAGCTTCGCCCTGGCGCTGGGGGTTGAGGCTGGGGCGCTCCGGCTCGGCGTCGACCCCGACACCGACGGCCGACTGCCAGCCCATGTCGTTGCTGGCCAGGTCGCAGTCCACCAGGTAGCGCGCGAAGTGCTCCTCGCCCACGCGCCAGTCGCAGGCCATCTGGTGCGCCAATACGAACGCCACCACCCTGCGCACCGAGTGAGGCATCCAACCCTCGGCCAGGAGCTGGCGCATGCCCGCGTCGACCAGGGGCAGGCCGGTGCGGCCGTCAACCCACGCTTGGAGGCGGACCTCCTGCTCCTCCGCCGGAGGTCCGAGCCGCTCCGCCCCCGACGGCTCGTGCAGCGGACGCTGGAGGAGGTCTGGGTGGGCCTGCAGCAGGCCGGCGGCGTAGTCGCGCCAGGCCAGCTTGCGGACGAAGCGCTCGGCGCCGGTCCGCGCCCGGGAGTCGGCGGCGGCCCGGCGGAGGGCGGCCCTGGCAACGTCGCGGACCGAGATGGTGCCGAACTTGAGGGCCGCGCTGAGCCGCGATGTGCCGTCCTCCTCGCCGGGCTGGTCGCGGCCGCGCTCGTAGCCCGCCAGGGAATCGGCGGCGAAGTGACGGAGGCGTTCCTGGGCGGAGGTGGGAGTGGCGCCGGGCCAGGGGGACGGCTGGCGCAGCCCGGGCGCCAGGATCTCTGGCCAGGCGTCGACCGAGGCGGGGAGCTCGGCTCCGACCATGAAGCTGGCCTCTTCAGGGTCTGGGAGCGGCTCGGGGTCAAGGTCGAGGACGTCGAACCAACGCCGGCTGAACGCGTCGAAGTTCAGGGGCACACCGCCGTCCTCGTCCATCAGGGCCGGTGGCGGCACCAGGAGGAGGTCGTCGAAGACCTGGGTGACGACGCCGGTCAGCTGGAGCCCGCGGGTGGCACGGGAGTCGCGCTGCCGCGCATACGGCGTGTGGTCGCGGTTGAAGTAGACCGCCCAGCACTCGGTCTCCTCGGCCAGCCGGTTGAGCTCGCGCGCGGCGTCGCCGTGCCGCACCACCAGCCTCGACCCCTGCTCCTGGAGGCGGTGGTCCAGGTCTGCCAGGGCGGTGCGCAGGAAGCGCAGCCGGTGCTCACCGGCGATGCCCTGTCGAAGGATGTAGTCGTCGAGGATGAAGACCGGCACCACCGGGTTGCCCGACAGCAGGGCGTGGTGGAGCGCGGTGTTGTCCTCCAGCCGCAGGTCGCGCCGGAACCAGTGGATTACACGATCCGCCATGTAGAGATTGTCGGCGCCCGGCGACGGGCGTCCCCTAGTGGCGGAAGTGGCGTTGTCCCGTATACACCATCGCCATCCCTCTCGCGTCGGCCACGGCCAGGACCTCCGCGTCCTTGACGCTGCCGCCGGGCTGGATCACAGCGGTAACCCCCGCGTCGGCGGCGGCCTCGACGCCGTCAGGCATCGGGAAGAACGCGTCCGACGCCAGCACGCTGCCGTGAGCCCGGTCGCCGGCGCGCTGCGCGGCCAGCTGCACCGACTCCACCCGGCTCATCTGGCCGGCGCCAACGCCGACGGCGGCGTCGTCCCGCACCAGGACGATGGCGTTGGACTTGACGTGGCGCACGACCTTCCAGGCCAGCTCCAGCTGGGCCCACTCAGCCTCGGTCGGCTGGCGCACGCCGACGGTGCGCATCTCTGACCGGCTGATGCCGCCGACGTCGGGGGTCTGCACCAGGAACCCTCCGGACACGACCTTGATCACGGGCTTGGGGGGCGCCGGCTCGACCGAGAGTAGACGGACCTTCTTCTTGGCGCTGAGCACCTGGGCGGCAGCCTCCGAGTAGCCGGGTGCGACCACCACCTCGACGAAGATCGAGGCGATCTTCTCGGCCGTCTCCTCATCGACCTCCTGGTTGAGGGCGACGATGCCGCCGAACGCTGACTGGGGGTCGCACTCATAGGCGCGCTGGTAGGCCTCGGCCAGGGTCGGCGCGGTGGCGGCGCCCGACGGGTTGGTGTGCTTGATGATGGCGGCGCCGGGGGCGGGCAGGTCCCGCACCAACTCCCAGGCGGCATCCACGTCGACGATGTTGTTGTACGAGAGCTCAATGCCCTGGAGCTGGCGCGCGCTCGCCACTCCAGTGCCCTCGACGCCACGGCGGTAGAGCGCCGCCGCCTGGTGAGGGTTCTCGCCGTAACGCATGTCCTGCGCCTTGGTCCCCGCCACCGAGTACTGCCGGGGCCATTCCTCGCTCTTCTCGAGGCTGCCGGCGTACTCGGCGATGGCGCTGTCGTAGGCGGCGGTGTGGGC
>JBARRR010000036.1:0-10551 GCA_049644325.1 Candidatus Dormiibacterota bacterium | reverse complement strand
CCCCGCCCCGCCCGACGCGATCACCGGGACGCTCACCGCGCCGGCGATGGCGCGGGTCAGGTCGAGGTCGTAGCCGTCCCTGGTGCCGTCGCGGTCCATGCTCGTCAAAAGGATCTCACCGGCGCCGAGCTCCACGCCCTCCTTGGCCCACTCGACCACGTCGCGGCCGGTGTCCTCGCGGCCGCCGTGGCTGTACACGGTCCAGCCCCTGGCGGGGTCCTCAGCGTCGCGGCGGCGGGCGTCGATGGCCAGCACGATGCACTGGGCGCCGAAGATGCGTGCCCCCTCAGTGATCAGCTCGGGCCGGGCCAGGGCGGCGGTGTTGACGGCG
The DNA here is from genome assembly GCA_049644325.1 of Candidatus Dormiibacterota bacterium. Taxonomy (GTDB): domain Bacteria; phylum Chloroflexota; class Dormibacteria; order DASZGP01; family DASZGP01; genus DASZHA01. The sequence goes on along the minus strand of JBARRR010000036.1, from coordinate 10,220 downwards.
GTCTTGTCAGCGCCCGACTCCAGCAGGGTGGCCATGTCGTCGCTGCTGCGCACGCCGCCGCCGACGGTCAGCGGAATGAAGACCTGGTCGGCGGTGCCCTTGACCACGTGTAGCAGGATGTCGCGGGCGTCGGATGAGGCCGTGATGTCGAGGAAGACCAGCTCGTCCGCCCCCTCGCGGTCGTAGAAGGCGGCCAGCTCGACAGGGTCGCCGGCGTCGCGGAGGTCGAGGAAGCGGGTGCCCTTGACAACACGGCCCTCGGTTACGTCGAGGCAGGGGATGACACGGCGGGAGAGCATCAGGGGCGCTGAGAGGTCACCCGGGCTGGGTTGGGGTCATGCCGCCTGCGCCCCGGTGACGAAGTTGGCGTACAGCTGGAGGCCGCAGGCCCCGGACTTCTCGGGGTGGAACTGGGTGCCCGCCACCGAGCCGCGCCGCGCCACCGCGGTCAGGGTCCGGCCGTAGTCGGCGACGCCCAGCACCTCGGGGCCGCGTTTGACCTCGGGGTAGTAGCTGTGGACGAAGTAGAAGTAGGCGCCATCGGGGACGCCCTGGAAGAGCGCGTCGGAGAGCAGCTGGCGGACGCGGTTCCAGCCCATATGGGGCACCTTGCGCTCCGGCGTCGGCACCAGCTGGCGAACCGGGCCGGGCAGCAGCCCCAGGCCGTCGGTGTAGCCGTCCTCATAGCTGGCCTCGAAGAGGAGCTGGTAGCCAAGGCAGACCCCGAGGATGGGCTTGCCGGCGGCGGCCTGCTCGACCAGGAAGCGGTCGAGCCCCGACGCCCGCAGCTTCTCGCGCGCCGGGGCGAAGGCGCCCACGCCCGGGAGAACGATGCCATCGGCGGCGGCCAGGCGGTCCCGGTCGGCCGTCACCTCAACCTCGGCGCCGGCGTGCTCCAACCCCCGGCGGACGCTGCGCAGGTTGCCCACCCCGTAGTCGACCACGCCGATGCGCGCCGCGCCGACCCCGATGCGCGGATCGCTCACAGGACGCCCTTGGTCGAAGGCATCCCCGAGCCGCCCATGGCGACGGCGTCGCGGAGGGCGAGGCCCAGCGCCTTGAACATCGACTCGGCGACGTGGTGCCGGTCGCGACCCCGGATGTAGTCGATATGGATGGTGGCGCCGGCGTGGATGGCGAAGGCGTTGAAGAACTCGGGGATGTTCTCGGTCGCGTAGGTGCCGGCCTTGCCGTCGAGCTTGCCACCGTCGTCGAAGTAGCAATGGGGGCGCTTGCTGAGATCGAGGACGACTCGCGACAGCGCCTCATCCAGGGGCGCATAGGCGGAGCCGAAGCGGACGATGCCCTCGCGCGTGCCCAGTGCCTGCGCCAGCGCCTGGCCGAAGACGATGCCGGCGTCCTCGGTCAGGTGGTGGTCATCGACCTCGATGTCGCCACGACCGCGCATGTCGATGACGAAGCCGGCGTAGCGCGCCGTCTGCTCGATCATGTGGTCGAGGAACGGCAGCCCGGTATCGACAACCGACGGTTTGCGCCCCGAGCGATCGTTGAGGGCGAGCTTGCAGGTCAGCTGCGTCTCCCGCGTCTTGCGCCTGATGGTCGCGCGCCTGCCGGCTGCCATGACTAGAGCTTGCCTTCGCTGTCAGGGGGGCCGCCGGCCGCCGCGACCTCCACCCCCAGCCGTGCCAGCAGCACCTCCAGCGATCGCTGGTGCGCCACCAGGCCTTCGATCCGCGACAGGGCGATGCCAACGGGAGCGATGCGGGCCGCGGTCTCCGGCGTGAGTCGCACCACCGAGGTCCAGCGATAGAAGTCGTACACCCCCAGCGGCGAGCTGAAGCGGGCCGCGCCCCCGGTGGGCAGGGTGTGGTTGCTGCCGGCGACGTAGTCCCCCATCGGCACCGGGGCGTTGGCGCCGACAAAGACCATGCCCGCGCCGCGGACCTTGGGCAGCAGCGCCTCGGGATCGGCGACCAGCAGCTCGATGTGCTCAGGGGCGAAGTCCGAGGCCAGCTCCACCGCCGTGGCGAGATCGGGGACCACCACCACCGCGGCGTGCAGCTCAGCCGCCTCGGCGCCGAAGCGATTGGCCAGCTCGTCGGCGGCGAGGTCGTCGGCCACGCGGCGGGCGAGCTCGTCGGAGTCGGTCAGCAGCACCGCCCACGCCATCGGGTCATGCTCCAGCTGCGAGGCCAGGTCGGCCACGATCTGGGCGGCATCCGCGCCCGCGTCGGCCACCACCAGGATCTCGCTGGGGCCGGCCAGGCCATCGATGTCGACCACCCCAAAAACGGCCCGCTTGGCCAGGATGACGAAGACATTGCCGGGTCCCGTGATCTTGTCGACCGCGGGGACGCTCTCGGTGCCATAGGCCAGGGCCGCGACCGCCTGGGCGCCCCCGATCTTGAAAACGCGGCTGACGCCGGCGATGCGGGCGGCGTAGAGCACCGCTGCCGAAAGTCCGCCGTCAGGCTCAGGGGGCGTGACCATGACCACCTCGCCGACACCGGCCAGGCGCGCCGGGATGGCGTTCATCAGCACCGTGCTGGGGTAGCGCGCCCGTCCACCCGGGACGTAGATGCCCACCCGCCGAAGCGGCTCGGGGCGGAGCTCGAGCTCGGCGCCGGGCGCCAGGGCCTTCGGCTTCTGCAGGGCATGGAAGGCCTCGATCCGCTCGGCGGCAGCACTGATCGCGGCACGGTCGGCGGACCGGAGTCCCTCGATCCCCGAGCGCCACTCCTCCTCCGTGAGCTCGAGCTCCGCCGGCTCGGCGCCGTCAAGGGCCGCGGTCAGGCGCCGGAGCGCCGCGTCGCCGCCGTCGCGGACCTGGGCGATGATGGCGTCGACCCCGGAGGCGACATCGGAGACCGGGATACCCACCGCGTCGGAGAGGCGGGCCAGCGCCGCGGCGGGCAGGTCGGGCAGGCTGAAGCGCCTCGCCGGCACCCGCCGCCGCCACTCCTCGGCGGTCAGGACCGGGACGTCGAGCCTCTCGGCGGTCACGTCCGGCCTCCGACCCGGCTCACGCCGGCCGCCCTGCGGCGCCCGCGGCCACGGTCTCCCGGAAGCGGGTGATCAACGCCTGCATCTCCTGCCCACGGGTGCGGAGAGACACCTGGTTGGCGATCAGCCGGGCGGTGCTGCGCGCCACCTCGGCGACCTCGCGGAGGTGGTTCTCGCGGAGGGTGGTGCCGGTGGCGGTCAGGTCGACGACGGCGTCGGCCAGCCCGGTCAGTGGCGCCAGCTCGACCGAGCCGTAGAGCTTGATCAGCTCGACCTCCTGGCCCTGGGCCTCGAAGAACCGGGCGCTGGCGGCCACGTACTTGGTGGCCACGCGCATGAACGGGGGCCACGTCTCCCGCGCCCCGATCCCCGAGGCGTCGGGCGTGGCCATCACCAGGCGGCAGCCGCCAAAGCCGAGATCGATCAGCTCGTAGTGGACCCGCTCGGTTTCCCAGAGGGCGTCCTTGCCAACGATGCCGAGGTCGGCGGAGCCATGGTCCACGTAGGCGGCGACATCCAGCGGGCGCACGGTGACCAGGGTCAGGTCCGCGGTGGGCTGGAGGACCAGCTTCCGCCCCAGGTCCTCGGGAGTCAGCCGCGCCAGGCCGGCGGCGCCGATGACCTCCAGCGCCCCGGGCAGGAGGTAGCCGGTGGGGATCGCCATCGTGATCATCCCGGACCCAGCTCCTCGATCGCCTGGCCGTCGCAGAACAGGATTCGGGTTGCCGCCAGCGCCCGCCCGCGCTCGACCAGGGCCGCTTTGTCGCGCCCCTCCACCTCCACCGCGACCATGCCCCCCTCGGCGCGAAGCCGGGCTGCCAGGGCCAGCGCCGGCCCGGGGTCATCGCGGTAGCCAACCAGGGTGCGGGCGGGCATTGGCCCCCCGTTGAGACGGCCCATCACCGCCTGGACGCGGTCGACGAAGACCACCAGGCCGGTCGCCGGCCAGGGCGCGCCGAAGCGCTTGAGCAGCCCGTCGTAGCGCCCACCCGCGGCCAGTGGCGCGCCCACCCCGGGCGCGAAGACCTCGAAGATTACGCCGGTGTAGTAGTCGAAATCGCGGACCGCGCCCAGGTCGAGGTTGACGCGCTCCGCCACCCCATACTCGGCGAGCAGGCGGTGCACCTCTTTGAGCTCGGCCACCGCCGTCGCCGACGTGGGGTTGTCGACCATCCCCCCGGCGGCGTCGAGGATGTCGGTGCCGCCACGCAATGCCGGGAAGCGCAGCATCAGCTCCTGCTCGGCGGCGCCGAGGTCGGTCTCCGCCAGCGCCTGCTCGAGCAGGACCAGGTCGCGGCCGGCGAGCGCGTCGAGCACCCGTCCCCTGGCCTCGGGCGCCAGCCCCGCGATCAACCCACCGAAGAAGCCGACGTGGCCGACCTCGACCTGGAAACCGTCCAGGCCACATGCCTCCAGCGCCCGGATCGCCATCGCCACCACCTCGGCGTCGGCGGCGGCGCTGTGGATCCCGATCAGCTCGGCCCCGGCCTGGAAGGATTCGCGGCCGGCGCCCGGCGCGGGATGGCCCTGGAAGGTGGGCCCCAGGTAGCAGAGCCGCAGCGGCAGCGGCGCCTGGCGCATCTGACCGGCCGCGACCCGGGCCACCGACACGGTGCGCTCCCCCACCATCGCCAGCAGCCGGCCGTCGCCATCGGTGAACTTGAACAGCCGCCGCAGCATCTCCGGTTGGACGCCGAGCTCGAGGGTGGCCAGCTCCTCCACCGCGGGGGTCTCGACCAGGTCGTAGGCCCAGGACTCGAAGGTCTCCAGCATGGTCTGCTGCAGCCCACGCCGGAAGCGCGCCTGGCCGGGGAGCAGGTCGACGAAGCCGGGTGGCTTGCCTGCCCGGGCACGGTCGGTGGAGCTTTCGTTGTGTTTCACGGCAACATTCACTGCTTTATCACGATAAAGTCTGGTTCCGGGGAGTGTAGCGGCCGGCGACCCTCCCGTCAACGCCCCCGGCAACCTCGCGCCGGGGAGAAACCGGGCTCAGCTCTCCTTGGGGATGCCGATGAAGCGCGCCAGCACGGCGTCGCGGGCGCGGTCGGGCAGGTGGCCCAGCGCTGACATAGCGCGCGCGTCATTGCCGACCAGGTACCGGGGCTGGGGGTGGGCAGCGGTCAACGCGCGCTCCACGACCTCGGCCACCTTGGATGGCGGGATCCCTCGCTCGGCCTGCATCATGGTCAGCTTGCGCAGCGGCTCGATCATGTCGCCGTAGTACTCGCGAGCCTTGTCGGGCATGGCGGCCAGGGCCTTGTCAAAGGCGTCGAGGCCCTTCTCCCAAATCGGCGTCGCTATCGACCCCGGCTCGACGCAGATGACCTTTATCCCCCAGGGGCGCAGCTCCAACCGCAGCGCATGGCAGAGGGAGGCGACCGCCGCCTTGCTGGCGGAGTAGATGCCGACGAAGGGCGAAGTGATCCGCCCGCCGATCGAGCCGGTGCAGATGACGCGGCCGTGGCCCCGGCGGATCAGGGGCATGAAGACCTGGGTCACCTCCAGGAGTCCGATGACGTTGGTGTCGAAGAGCTCCCGGATCTCGGCCATGTCCTGGAACTCCAGCGGACCGCCCCAGGAGACGCCGGCATTGTTGAAGAGCCCGACGATGCCCCGGTTGCCGACCGCCTCGCGCACCTGCTCGTAGGCGGCGTCGATGGTCTCGCGATCGGTGACGTCGAGGATGATGGGGACCAGGCTGGGCAGGCTCTGGCTGCGCAGCATCTCAGCGTCGGCCTCTTTGCGAACGCCGGCGAACACCTGGTAGCCGCTGGCGGCCAGCCGTGTCGCGGTGGCCTCACCGATACCGGTAGAGGCGCCGGTGATGACCACAGCACCCTTGTCCGCCATACCGGTCCGCCTAGTAGTTGTCCTCGGCCCGCGAGTCCTCGTCGGCGAGGTCGGCAGCGTCCTCCATACCCGGCTCCACCGGGTGCATACCCTCCAGGTCCTCGTCGCCCTCGGCGCCGGCGTCCTCGTCGTCGCCGTCCTCGAGGCCAGCCTCGCTGTCGGCGTCACGGAGCAGCGAATCGCGGGCATGGGCCCGGAACTCCTGGCCCTTCCGAACCGGGAAGGAGGGGACGCCCGCGAACTGGGCCGCCTGCTTGGTCTCGCGGATGATGATGCGCAATGCCTTGCTGTCGCTGGTGGCGACCGCGGCGGTGTACTCGTTGCCGCCCTCGATGAACTTGAGGACCCGCCGGGCCAGTTTGGCCTCGACGTGCCCCAGCTTCGTACTCGTCGAGGTCTCCACGTTGAGGGCGTCCCCGGCGGGCACCAGCTTCACCTGGTCGCCGGCCGAGACCACGCCGGCGCCGGCGCCCTTGTCGAGGACGACATTGGCGACCGCGGTCTTGCCCGTCTCCTCGACGAACAGGCCCACGTCCACGGCCGAGCCGCCCTTGGGCAGGTCGGTCTTTTCCTCCATCAGCGTCTCGAGCCGGTTGACGTTCTTGAGGGCGATGGTGTTCAGGGGGTTGAGCTCGAGGGTGGCCTTGTAGGCGCTGAGGGCGTCATCCATCTTGCCGAGCTCGGTGTAGACCTTGCCCAGCCGGTTGTGGGTCTCCTCGTCCACGCCGAACCGGGAGACGATCTCCTGGTTCAGGTCGAGGGCGCTCTTCCAGTCCCGCTCCAGGGCGGCGCTGATCGCCTCCTCGACGAGCTGGCTGCGGGTCTTCACCCTTTCGGGTATCTCGGCCACCACGATCTCCGACGGGTTCTAGGGGCGCGCACAACCGCTGGTTCGCGCCAAAGCAACGGAAAGTATAGTCAGCCGTCGCTCCGCGCACAGGACACCCGCAGGCGGGGTTTGGTAAAGGCCCGTGAAGCCACCCAGAACGGGTTGGCGCGGGGACAGCCATGAGTGGTATACAGAGGGCTGCTATGCCCCCGGAGGGCATAACTTGCCATTGAGGAGGCGAAGAATGATCGGAAGACGCGGGCTGGCCCTTGGGGCCGGCGCCATCATCGCCCTTGCTGCCTGCGGTAGCTCCGGCGGTGGAGCGGCCAACAAAGGAACCATCAAGATTGGCGTCGAGCTCCCGGAGTCAGGGAAGGAAGCCTCCAACGGCATCCCCACCCTGAACGGGGTCAAGTACGCGGTCCAGAAGCAGGGCACGATCAAGGGCTTCACAATCGAGATCAACAATCTCGATGACGCCGTCAACGGCGTCCACGACGCCCAGAAGGGCGCCCAGAACGTCCAGCAGTTCGTAGCCGACTCCAAGGTCCTGGGATTCGTCGGGCCCTTCAACTCGGCCGTGGCCAAGGCTGAGATCCCGGTCGCCAACGCGGCTCACCTAACCATGATCAGCCCGGCCAACACCAACGAGTGCCTGACCAAGGACCTGCCCGCGCCGGAGTGCACCTTCAAGCCGGCCGATATCCGGCCCAGCGGCCCCAACAACTACTTCCGGGTGGCCGCCACCGACGACTTCCAGGGGCCTGCGATGGCGGACTACGCCTACGACACCCTGGGCCTTAAGAAGGTCGCCGTGGCCTCCGACAACGAGACCTACGGCAAGGGCATCGCCGACAGCTTCTCCAAGGAGCTGACCAAGAAGGGTGGTGACCCAACCCCGCGGCAGGACTTCGACACCAAGACGACAAACAGCTTCAAGCCCTTCGAGAGCAGCGCCACCGCCGCCGGCGGCCTGTACTTCGGTGGCACAGACTCCAACAAGGTCTGCATCGCGCGTCAGCAGATGAAGAGCGCGGGCTTCAACGCTCCGTTCTTCGGGGGTGACGGCATCGTCACCGGTCAGTGCATAACAGACGCGGCTGACAACGTCGACAACATGTATGGCACCGTGGCCGCCGCCGACGCTACGCAGATCCCGGATGCGAAGTCCACCATCGACGACTTCAAGAAGAGCTTCTCCGCGACGACGGACTTTGGTGCGTACAGCATGCCCGCCTTCGACTGCGCCAACATCCTGCTGGATGGCATCAGCAAGGCCATCGATGACGCCGGCGGCAACATGCCGACCCGCGAGCAGGTCCGTTCCCGCGTCGCCCAGACCAAGGATTTCCCAGGCGTCCTGGGCAAGACGACGTTCGATTCGAACGGCGACACCTCGAACAAGATCATCTCGATCTACACGATCGGGCCCGCCCCCGGTCTGACGGGTTCAACCCCGAAGGACTGGATCTGGAAGGCACAGGTCAAGTTCTGAGGTAGACAACAGGAGTCGGGAGAGGGCGAGCATTCGCCCTCTCCCTTTCCTTACCGGCTAAACAGCATCGCGAAATGAACGCACTGACCCGACTCCGCAGCAGTCAGTCCGGGGCCTTTGGCGTCATCCTCCTGTTCGCCGTGGTGGTCGCGGCCCTGGCGGCCTCGGTCCGGGCGCAGCAGTGCGACATCACCCAGGGCGGGCTGCCCTTCTTCGTCAACATCGCCGTCCAGGGGCTGGCCAACGGCGCTATCTACGCGCTGATCGCGCTGGGCTACACCATGGTCTACGGGATCATCGAGCTGATCAACTTCGCCCATGGCGATGTCTTTACGCTGGGGGCCTTCTTCTCGCTCCCCCTTCTCGGCCTCTTCGGGCTCACCGAGGCCAAGGAGTTCACCATTGTCACGGCGCTCCTGCTGCTGCTGGTCCTGGTCATCGTCATGGTCCTCACCGGGGGCGTCAACGTACTCATCGAGCGCGTCGCCTACCGGCCCCTGCGCAACAGCCCGCGACTGGCACCGCTGATCACCGCGGTCGGGATGTCGTTCGTCCTCGAAGGGATCATGTTCCTGTGGCGGGGACCCTTCAACCTCCATTACCCCGACATCCTGCCGCCGGCCCGGATCAACCTGGTCGGTAGCGCCTCCATCGGCGTCAAGGACATCGTCGTGGTTGGCCTGGCGGTTGTTTTGGTGATCGCCCTCAGCCTCTTCATCAACCGCTCCAAGCTGGGCAAGGCGATGCGCGCCACCGCCCAGGACCGGGACGCCTCCCAGCTGATGGGCATCGATATCAACCGGACCATCGCCGCCACCTTCTTCATAGGCGCGGTGCTGGCCGCCGCCGGGGGCATCATCTACGGCCTCTACTTCAACAGCATTGACTTCCAGCTCGGGTTCTCCGCCGGGCTGGTGGCCTTCACCGCCGCGGTCTTCGGCGGCATCGGCAACATCCAGGGGGCGGCGCTGGGCGGCCTCATCATCGGCATGATGCAGGCCTACAACGACGGCTACTGCTCCTCGACGTGGACCCGGGTGCTGATCTTCGCCATCCTCATCCTGGTGCTCGTCTTCCGGCCGTCCGGGCTGCTCGGCACCAACGTGGGAGAGAAGGCATGAACGGCGTGATCCGGGCCCCGGCGCGGTTCGTCGAGTGGTGGATCCGTAAGAGCAGGCAGAATCCCAACTGGGCCATCTACCAGGCGCTGCTCTTCGTCGCCGTGTTCTATCCGGCGATCGTCCAGACCCTTACCGGCGGCGATGGCGGGGCCCTGGTCGGCCTGGCCGCCGACGCCGGCGTCTACGTGCTCCTGGCGCTGGGCCTCAATGTCGTGGTCGGTTTCGCCGGGCTGCTCGACCTGGGGTACGCCGCCTTCTTCGCGATCGGCGCCTATACGTATGGGATGTTGGCCTCATCGCAGCTGGCCTCGAGTCCACTGCACCACGGTTTCCACATCCCCTTCTGGTTCGTGCTCTTCATCGCGCTGGGGGCCGCGGCGCTCTTCGGCATCATCCTGGGGGCGCCAACCCTGCGCCTTCGCGGCGACTACCTGGCCATTGTCACCCTCGGCTTCGGCGAGATCGTCCCACTGGTCTTCCGCAACCTGTCGACGTTCACCGGAGGTGTCAACGGCATTGCCGCGCTCGACCAACCGTCGCTCCCCTTCTGGTTCCAGGGGCCATGGATCGGACTGCCATTCTCCGTGGTCAACGACTTCAACTTCTCCTTCGACCCGACCGCCTTCTACGTCGTCATAGTCCTCCTCGTGATGCTCGTGGTGCTGGTGGTGACCAACCTGCAGCGCTCACGCCTGGGCCGTGCCTGGATGGCGATCCGCGAGGACGAGACCGCGGCCGCGGCGATGGGGATCAACACCGTCAACGTCAAGTTGATGGCGTTCTCCATCGGCGCCTCGTTCAGCGGCTTCGCGGGCGCCTACTACGCCGCCAAGCTGTCGCTGGTCAGCCCCGAGAACTTCGCCTTCATCGTCTCCGTCAGCATCCTGGTGATGGTGGTCCTGGGCGGCATGGGCAACCCGCCGGGGGTCATCATCGGCGCCCTGCTGATCTACGGCGTCCT
>JBARRR010000035.1:0-7037 GCA_049644325.1 Candidatus Dormiibacterota bacterium | reverse complement strand
ACGATCAGTATCACTGCCACGATTGCCAGCACCAGGACGGCGAAATGGATGTAGCCGAGCCAGATCCCGACGGTGGCCATGCCGCTGCCAGCCTCTCCCGTCTGGCGAATCTGGCTGCGAGCCATGTGGCCGAAGAGGATCGCCAGTAGCGCCCCGAGGATCGGGAAGCAGAGCCAGGACACGATCCCGGCGATCAGGCTGGCCACCGCCATCTGGTTGGTGCGCGCCGGCTGGACGTAGTACTGAGGCGGGGCCTGGTATAGCGGCGGTGGGTACTGAGGCGGAGGTTGCCCCGGCACCGGATATTGGGGAGGCGGTGGAGGACCGGGTGCGTACGGTGGGGGCTCCGGGGACGCCATCAGGGCAGTCTATTCCGGTCTGGCGAACGGCATCGACCGTGTCGAAATACAACGGTCGTGCCGGCAGGTGGAGCCGGCGAGAACGAACATATGTTTGGTATAATAAAACCCATGGATTGGGCGGAAGGGGGAGCTCCGTTCATCTGGGCCGAACGGGATGTCGGCCACGATTGTCGCGACATCCGCGCCGCCGCGGAGAAGTTCTGCCAGGGTCCCGACCGTGCCTCCCACCCTGCTGAGATCGGTGAGCGGGTCGTCCACGTCAGCCAGACCATCGACATGCTGCTCCGCAAGCGGGCCCTCATGGTTGGGGAGTACTCGAAGTCTGGGCTTTGGGATGACGCCGGCTTCAACACGGACACTGATTGGCTCCGTCATTCCGCCCAGATGTCCTACTCCGACGCTGCTGAAACGCTTGTGGTTGGCGAGCACATTGGCGAGCTGCCTCAGGCCAGCGAGGCCCTTGATGAAGGCAAGATCGGCTTCGGCCACCTGGTCCACATGGCCCGTAACGCAGCGTTCATCGCCCGGCGTAACACCGGCAGCTTCGATGAGGCTCCTCTGCTGAAGAAGGCACTGGACGAAAGCGTCAGCCGCTTCCGCCACACCTGTCTCAACATGCGCCATGTCCAGGACCCGAAAGGTGTTGTTGAGGAAGAGGCCAATGCTGTCGAGATGCGCGAGCTGACCATCAACCGCCAGGAGGACGGCACCACCTACCTCAACCTGCGCCTGGACACGCCCACCGCCGCGATCATTGCCCTGGACACCAGTCGGCGGTCGCAGCGGCTCGGCCCCGACGACCATCGCCAGCGAGCGCGTCGCATGGCCGATGCCATGATCGACCGGCTCATAGGCGAGGGCGGTCCGGCGGTCGAGATCACCATCAGCGGCACCCCCGACACCTTCCTCGGTATTGATGGCGCGCCGGCAGCGGAGCTGGAGTACGTCGATCCCATCTCGGGTGAGATGCTGCGCCGCTACGCCTGCAACGCTTCCTTCACCAAGATCCTGCTTGACGACAAGCTCATCCCCGTCGCTGCCGCTCACTCACGGCGGATGCCGACCCGGAAGGAGCGGCAGGCGATGGACCTGCAGCAGAAGCACTGTCGGGGCCGAGGATGTCACCGACCGGCATCGCAATGCTCACCCCATCACGTGGTCTGGTATTCGAGATCGCGCCGGACCAAGATCAGCGAGATGATCCTGCTCTGTCCTCACCACCATTGGCTGGTGCACGAGGGTGGTTGGGATGTCGCCCTCAAGGACGACGGCACGGTCCTGTATATCCCGCCGTTCGCCCGCGGACCGACACAGTCCATCGCCGCGTAGCTCCCAGCACAAGTCCCGGTCCCCCGCCTCGGCCCTCAGACAACTCTGCGAGCACTGCTACCCCAACAAATGCCGCCAGTCGGCGCCCCGCGCCAGGAGCACGATGACCACCACGATCACGACGATCGAGAAGGCGATGTGGAAGTAGCTCATCCATATAGCGAACGTGGCCATGCCCCGGCCATCCTCGCCGGAGAGCGCGATCTGCTCGCGGGCGGTGTAGCCGAGGATGATGGCCACGATCGAGAAGACGATGCCGCAGACGAACCAGGAGACGACCGCCAGTACCAGGCTGGCGGTCGCCATGGTGTTGGTCTTGCGGGGCTGGACCGCGGGGTCCGGCGCGGCCGGGTCGGGCGCGCTCAGGCCGGGGAGGCCACCGGCGCCAGGGCCTCCAGGGTCTTCAGCCGGCCCTCCTGGTCAAGGGCGTTGATGCCGAGGATCGGCATCGTGACGCCGGCGGCTTCGAAGCGGGCCAGGTCGTCGCGGATCTTCTCAGCGCTGCCAAAGGCGCTGGTGTCATCGACCAGCTTGTCCGGCACCTGGTCGGCGGCACCGGCCTTGTCGCCCGATAGGTAGAGGTCCTGGATGGCCTTGGCCTCGTCGACGTAGCCGTAGCGCTGGACCAGCTGGTTGTAGAAGTTGCGCTCGCGCGAGCCCATGCCGCCGATGTAGAGGGCCAGGCCGGGCCGGATCAGCTGGCGGCAGACGTCGAGGTCGTCATAGAGGAGGACGGGGACCATCGGTGTGATCTCCAGCGATTCCCACGCCTTGCCGGCCGTGGCCAGCCCGGTCTCCAGGTGGGGCTTGAAGATGTCCATGTGCCCGGGGTCGAAGAGCGTGGGCATCCAGCCGTCGGCGATCTCGCCCGTCATCTCCAGGTTCTTGGGACCGAGCGAGGCGATGATGATCGGGATCTCGCTGCGGACCGGGTGGTTGATCAGCTTCAGCCCCATGGTCAGGTTGACCGTCTCGCCGTCGTAGATGACGCGCTCACGGCGGAGGGTCATGCGGATGACGTCGATGTACTCGCGGGTGCGCTTCAGCGGCTTCTCGAAGGGCACGCCATGGAAGCCCTGCACCACCTGCGGGCCGCTGGTGCCGAGGCCCAGGATGAAGCGGCCGTTGGATAGCATGTCGATCGCTCCCGCGCTCTGCGCGATCAGGGCCGCCGAGCGAGAGAAGACGTTGAAGATGCCGGAGCCGATCTTGATCCGATCGGTCTTCATCGCCAGTGCGCCCATCAGGCTGACGGAGTCGTAGCTGTAGGCCTCGGGCACGAAGACGGCCTCGAAGCCAAGCTTCTCGGCGGTCTGGACATACTCGACGGTCTCCGCCCAGGGCATGTCGGTGTAGGGGATGGCGACGGCAAGCTTCACTGCGTGTCCTCCTGTGCGCCTCCGATGGTAGCGGCTACCGGGCTCCCTTCCGGGCGCCGTGCGCTAACGTGAACGGCGCCGCCTTCCTGGCCGTGGCACAAGCCGCCGGGTGTGCGGCTTGGCCTCCCGGGCGGGGCTCGCCGCGGTCTTACCGCGCTGGGGCTTGCCCGCCTCGGCCCTGCGCTCTTCGGTCTTGCGCCTGCCATTGCGAGCCTGCTGGTTGCGGACCTTCTCGAGCCCGTCATCGACTGCCCTGGCCATCGCCAGGTGAAACGCGGCCACCAGGGCTTCGTTGGCGGTCGGCCGCAGCCGGTCCAGCGCCTCGTAGACCTTGGGCCAGTCCTCCTCGCGCTCGCCGGCCTCGTAGAACGGCTTCCAGACGTGCTCCAGGAAGAGTTTGACGAAGGCGTCGGCCACCCCCTGGACATGCCGGTTGAGCTGCTCCAGGACTTCGAAGCGCTCGGCCAGCGGGACTCCCAGCCGGTTGAGCTCGATTCCTGCCCGCAGCAGCGTCGGCGATGGCACCTCGAAACGGCCGTCGCCAAGCGGCACCATCATCCCCAGCCTCACCGCCTTCTTGGCGATGGCGTCATCGCCGCCGCCGGTTAGGTCGATAAGCTCCGACGCCTCGAAGATCTCGGGCTCCTCCTCGCCCCAGGGTGTGCGGAGGGCGCGCTCGAAGCCCAGGACCTGCCCGGCTGAGCCCGGCGGCATGCCCTCGAGGATGCGCTTGATGGAGTTGAGGTTGAAGCCGTCGGCCTGCATCTCCAGGATCAGCTGGAGGCGGGCCAGGTGCTCCTGGGTGTAGAAGCCGGTCCGCCCGCGGACCTCCGGCGGCGGCATCAGGCCGCGCGACTGGTGGGCCCGGATGTTGCGGACGGTGACGCCGCTGGCCTGGGCCAGCTGGTCGATGGTGTATTCCACTTGACCGTTGGAGGAATCACGGGATGACGTGGAGGGGACCCGAGCAATGTTCATGCTATGGATCATAAACTGATGTAATCGTTCCGAACAGCCCAGGGTTAATGGAGGCGACTAAATGTCTGAACAGGTGAGCGCGGCGGACCTCGCCAATGTCGTTGGCGACAAGAGCGACGAGGAGCTGGACCAGCTGATCAAGGACCTGCAGGGCGACGACTCGATCATCAAGGTGATCTTCGACCGTATGCCGGATCGGTTCCTGGCCGACAAGGCCGTGGGTCGCACCGCCGTGATCCAGTACGACATCAACCTCCCCGAGGGGACCGAGAGCTGGCAGGTGGTCGTTGCCGATGGCGCCTGCACCACCACCAAGAGCACGGAGAAGGAGGCCAGCGTGACCCTGATCACCTCGGGACCCGACTTCCTTCGCATCATCAGTGGCAAGCTGAACGGGGTGCAGGCCTTCATGTCGGGCAAGCTCAAGCTCAAGGGCGACATGATGCTGGCGCAGTCGATGCAGACCTGGTTCGACCAGACTTAGCCAACCATCACGCATGACTAGAGGCCTCGCCCTAAGGAGCGGGGCCTTTTCTCTTTTGGAAGTCTTTACAACCCTTTCTTGCCGCTGGGGAGGGGGCAGCCTAGGGTAAGCCGCGGATTAGGAGATGGCGGCGCCGAGAGGGAGGACAACCTCGAAGTCATCGAGCACCAAGTCCCGTGGTGCGCGCGGTGGCATGCCCTCGGGTCTCCCGCTCGGCCCGCCCTCTTACGCTCACGCCACTGGACCGCCCAGCGGGCCGACTGCCCCTGGACCACCGGCGGGGCCACCGGCCTCGGGACCACCAAGCGGCCCACCACCTGGCGGACCGCCGGCAGGGACACCGCTCGCTGGTCCCCCATCCGGGCCACCCGCGGCAGGACCGCCTCCCGGCCCACCGCCTGGTCCTCCAGCGGGTCGGCCAAGTGGTGACCAGGGCCCGCCCCCCACTCCAGTCAAGCGCGACGGGTCGGGCGGCATCCTGGCTGTCATCCTCGATCACCGCGAGGTTGTGGTCGCCGTGGCCGTGGTCGCGTTGCTGATCGCGATCATCGGGGGCGCATTGCTGTTCAACCGGCCGGCCCAGGCGGTCCAGGGAGAGGTGATCACGCAGCCGGCCAGCTCGGTCGGTGACGCTCCCTTCTCGCCGTCGGTGGCGAAGGCATCAGCGACCCCCAGCGCCGCCGCCTCGCCGCCGCCCAGCTCGGGCAACCTGACCAGCGTCAACGGCGCCGCGCCCGGACTGTACGGTGGCACCAAGAACGACTCGAGCTGTGACCGTGAGAAGCTGATCGACTTTCTCAAGAACAACCCCGACAAGGCGGCGGCATGGGCGGGCGTCGAAGGCATTGCGGTTTCCGACATCCCTGACTACATCCACAGCCTGACGCCTGTGGTCCTGCGCTACGACACCCGCGTGACCAACCACGGCTACAACAGCGGCTTCGCCACCCCATACCAGGCCGTGCTCCAGGCGGGGACCGCTGTGCTGGTCGATCGCTTCGGGGTTCCGCGCGCACGCTGCTACTGCGGCAACCCGTTGCTGCCCCCACAGCCACAGACCAGCCCGCACTACACCGGCGACACCTGGCCCGGCTTCTCGTCCACCACGATCATCGTGGTCGTCCCGCCGGGGACACCGGTCACTATCCTGACCCTGGCCGATCCCAACGGGACCGCGATCGGCATCCTGGTGGGTGCCAACAACCCCAGCGATGTCACGCCGCCCACTGGCGCGCCGCCAAGCCCGGCGGCCAGCCCAGGCGTGAAGGTCAACCCGCTGACCGGCAACTACGGCCTCCAGCCCGGTGGCGGCGCCACCAACCTCGGCGCCTGGCAGCAGCTCAACATCCCGGCCGATGGTTGTGCCGGCCAGGCGTCGGGCCAGGCGGCCCTCTATCGATACGACCTCATAATCACGCCCGGTCAGATCGAGGTGGACTTCCTCAACGCCACCGCAAAAGGCCCCATCGCCGACGACGGCTCATTCTCGGTGCCGCTGGTCTTCAATATGCCCAACCCCTGGGACGAGACCATGAAGGGCAAGGTTGACTCCAACGGTAACGTCACGGGGTCGTTCGACGAGCTCAGCCAGTCCGAGCCCAAGTACGGCTGCAGCTTCCCGTTCAACGGCAAGAAGCGGTCATGAATGGCCCGTGGCCGCGCGGAGTCGGCTTCTACGGCCTGCTGGGGGCGGTGCTTGTGATCGTCTCCAGCTTCTTGCCCTGGCTGACCCTGGGGGGCAAAACCGACTCGGCCTGGCAGTTCCCCTTGCTGGCCCTGCTCCCGGGTAGCTTGACCGGCGGGCCGCCGGTTGGCGTTCTGCTGCTGGTCGCGGTGCTGGTCGTCCTCCCTTATGCCATCCGGCGTCCCTTGCCTGATGTGCTACGCATCCTGATCGCGGCGATCGCCTCGAACCTGGCGCTGGCGCTGCTCATAATCGAGGTTCGCTACAGTCCCGCGATCTTCCCCGGGCTCGGGGTCATCGTCGCCCTCATGGGCGCGCTGCTGTTGATGGTCGGCGATGCCGGGGAGCGTCGCCGGTCGCGGCTTGGAGGACCGGTTGGCTGACGAACAGAGCGGCGCGCCGCCGCCCGACAGCGGCGCCCCCGCTACCACCGACAGCGTTGCCAGTCCTCCGACCGACGCCCCGCCAGCGCCCCCAGCCAGCGAACCCGCACCCGACATCCCCACGGTCCTGAAGAACCCACCGAGCGCCAGCGAATCGGAGGGGAAGGCGACCGGCTGCATCGTCATGATGGCCTTCATCGCGGTCATGGTGTTCGAGGGTGCGGGCGCTGGCGCCGCGGCGAACCCCTCGAAGCTGCCCGGGATCGTCGGGGTCTCACCGCAGGCGGCCGTTGACACTGGCAACACGGCTGTCATCGGCCCCGCGCCGGCGCTGGCTTTGCCATCGCCGGTTGCCCTGGCCCCGCTGCCGACGCCCAGCCAGGCCGCGCCCGCGCCGACGCAGAGCTCGTCGGGCGGCGGTGGCGGTGGCGGCGGTGG
>JBARRR010000034.1:0-2462 GCA_049644325.1 Candidatus Dormiibacterota bacterium | reverse complement strand
ACAGGAACCATGCGTCGGCCGCGCTAAGCGGTTCGTAAAAGGCCTTGGCCATGCCGGCCCCATCGTAAATCGCAATTGCGGCGCGGTTTGCGCGGGGCGGCCAGGAAAAGAGGTATAAAGAGTTGTACGGCGTTTGCCCGGTTGGGCGACCGACCTAACGCTGTTCTTCATCGGGGGTCCGTAGCGCAGGCGGAGGTGCTCGGGGTTTGAGGAAGCTCGCTGTAGTCGTGGCATCAGTGGTCGTTGCGTCGGCCGCAATACTGGCTCCGACGACGGCTGCGCAGGGCGCGGGCCTCGACCCCGCCAGTGCAGGCATGTGGACGGTGCCGTTTGAGCAGGACCCGACCAACTCCCAGTACCCGGTTGCCGCCGGCCCCACCGAACACTGCTTCCAGCAGTCCGACGCGACCCTCGGCACACGCCTGATCTGCAAGCCCGCCGCGTCCAACTCCACCGTCCTGCCTGATGGCCGGGTGGTGTACTGGAACGGCCTAGAGGGCCTCGAGAACGTCAAGACCTCGGTGGTCATCGAGGGGGGCCTGGCCTCCCGCAACAGCCAGGCGCGCGTGCTCGACCTGAGCGGTAGCTCGCCTTCCTGGGCGGTCCCCCACCCCGAGGACGGCGGCGCCACCAACCCTGACGCCGGCACCGGTCCACCTTGGCCGGTCCCCGGCAACAACGGCTTCAACAACAACCCCGAGGCCTCGGGCGACATGTTCTGCAGCGACCAGGTCCACCTGGCCAACGGCATGGTCTTGATCGCCGGCGGCACCGCCTGGTACGACCAGCCCCTGCTCCCGGGCACCAACTACGGCGTTGTCGAGCTGCAGGGCCTGCGCAGCACCCGTCTGTTCAACCCCGCCAACAACACCTTCACCAACCTCGAGCCCATGAACTACGGGCGCTGGTACCCGACCCTGATCGAGCTCGGCAGCGGCAACGTCTTCGTCGGCGGTGGGGTGCGCAAGCTGATCCAGACCGACGGCACCAACGTCAAGAACACCGAGATCTACAACCCCAACACGGGTCACTGGACGGACAACGGCGCCTCGGGCTCGGCGGCGCTGCCCCTGTTCCCCCGCCTCCACCTCCTGCCCAACGGCTCGATCTACTACAGCGGCGCCGGCCAGATGTGGGGACCGGCGGGCGAGTCCGCCGATGAGGCGCTCTACACCCTGCACCAGAGCTACAGCCCCACCACCAACAGCTGGACCCCCTATGGGTTCGGCGTCCTCGGCGCCCGCAGCGGCTCCTACTCGGTGCTGCTGCCGCTGAAGGCGCCATACACGCACGCTGTTGTCATGACCGGCGGCGGCACCCTGGGCCCGCCCCCCGGTGGCTACATCGCCAACAACCTGACCGAGATCTCGACCTTCGACGCGTCCGCCGGCTGGGTGCCGACGTTCAGCCCCGGCCCGACGATGAACCGCAACCGCTGGTTCGGCACCAGCGTCACCCTGCCCAACGACGCGATCGCGGTCTTCAACGGCGCCACCCAGGACGAGGTCATCGATCCCGGCAGCGAGAGCCCGGTTCATACGGCCGAGTGGTACACGCCCTGGGACAACAGCTTCCATCCGCTATCCGACATGACCCGCGACCGCACCTACCACAACAGCGCGGTGCTGCTGCCTGACGGCAGCGTCCTCATCGGCGGACACGCCCCCATCAACGCCGACTACCTGATGACCAACAACATCCGTCATGACGTCACCGCGGGGACACCGTTCGGCACCGCCAACAACTTCCGTGACCCCTCCTTCGAGATCTTCAAGCCGCCGTACATGTTCAAGGACACGCGGCCGGCGATCTCCTCGGTGCAATCCGGCGTCGGCTACGGAGGCACCTTCCATGTCAACACCAACGACGCAGCGAGCATCAGCTCGGTGCGCCTGATCCGGATGCCTGCCGAGACCCACGACGTCGACGGCAACATGCGCAGCGTGGAGCTGCCGATCGTCTCCCGTGGCGCGTCGAGCATCACCGTCCAGGCGCCGCCCAACGGGAGCGTCGCCCCGCCGGCGCCGTACTACCTGTTCATCAACCGAGGCGTGGCGGCCAACCTGGTGCCCTCGACCGCGGCGATCGTCAGCGTCGGCGCCGACAACCCAGCCGCGGCGGCGATCCCCGTGCTGGCGGCGTCGGGCGGGATGTCCAACACCGTGACCCACATCGACCCAGCCACCGGCACCAACGCGATCATCTCCCAGCTGCCCACGCTGCCGGCACCCCCAGTCATCATCCCGGGAGTACACCTGGGAGAGACGGTACAGACTGTTCCCGGGCTCCTTACGGTGGCCGCGGTGAGCTCGATCGCCATGGCCCTGGCCATCCTTCCCCGACGGCGCAGGGGGCGCCGCCGGCAACCGGCACCCTAAAACCCCCCGACAATGCCGCGCCCCGGGCTTCGGCCCGGGGCCGCGGCGGATTAGCAGCCCCGCTGGCGGCTCTCAGTCCCGGAC
>JBARRR010000033.1:0-6009 GCA_049644325.1 Candidatus Dormiibacterota bacterium | reverse complement strand
CATGGTCCGGGCCGGGGCCTGCTACAAGTGCCTGAACTGCGGGACGACTAGCGGCTGCGGCTAGCCCGAACCCTCCCGCCTCCACATCCCCAACTGCCTCGGCCAAGATCAGGCCCCACCGCGCCGCACTAGGTAGACACAGCGCTCAAGGGTGCGTTGCGGCAAGGCTGACGGCCAGTAGCCTCGTGAGGTGACCACACGACGGGTTCCTGGCTTGGCGTGGGCGGCGCTGGGAGTGGTTGCTTTCTCCGGCACCATCCCCGCCACCGTCTTCGCACTACGTGGCTTCGACCCGGCCCTGGTCGGTGCGGGTCGGTCAGTGATCGCTGCCGTCTTCGCCGCCATCGCCCTCCTGGCCACTCGTGCTCGGCTCCCAACCCAGGCTCAATTGCCCGGGCTGATCGCTGTGGCCATCGGGTGCGGCATCGGGTTCGGGCTCCTCTCGGCGATTGCTCTCCACGACGTTTCGTCCTCCCACGCTGCGGTTGTCATCGCCATGCTGCCCGCCGCCACGGCTGTGGCCGCCGTCGTTCGCGCCGGGGAGCGCCCGCCACTCCTGTTCTGGGTGGCGAGCGGCACCGGGACCCTGGCCGTCGTGGTCTTCGCCGTGCACCAGGGTGTCGGGGAGCTGAAGGTAGCCGATGGCCTGCTCCTCGCCGCGCTTGTGGTTGCTGGTATCGGCTACTCGGAGGGAGGGCGCCTGACGCGGGATGCCGGCATGTCGGGATGGCAGGTCGTCTCGTGGGGCCTCATCTTGGCGCTCCCGATCTCGCTGCCGGTGACCGTCGCCGTCGCTGCGATCCACCCGCCACATTTCGACATCTCCGCTGTCGCCGGCGCTGCCTACATCTCCGTGATCAGCGTCTGGCTGGGGTTCTTCCCCTGGTACCGCGGCCTCGCCGAATCGGGCATTGCCCGGGCCAGCCAGGTCCAGCTCGCCCAGCCGTTCATCACCCTGGCGCTTTCGGTCTGGCTCCTGAGCGAACGGCCCGGGATCGACGCCTACATCACCGCCGTTGTCGTGCTCGCATGCATCGCGGTGACCCAACGCGTGCGCTACCGCCGAGTGGCGCCGATGGTCATGCCGCAGGAGGAAGCCGTCTGACCTTCGGCTAGCCTCCATTGATGGACTCCGAGGCCGCCG
The DNA here is from genome assembly GCA_049644325.1 of Candidatus Dormiibacterota bacterium. Classification (GTDB taxonomy): domain Bacteria; phylum Chloroflexota; class Dormibacteria; order DASZGP01; family DASZGP01; genus DASZHA01. Next base: position 4,865 of record JBARRR010000033.1, on the reverse strand, counting down.
TAGACGAAGCCCCACCTAAGAGCGCGGCGGACGCGCCGCGGCCGGTCTCCCGGCGGTTCCTCGCCACCCTCCTCGTCGGCACATCGCTCAACCCGCTGAACTCCTCGATGATCGCGGTCGCGCTGGTGCCGATCGCCCACGACTTCCAGGTCAGCGTCGGGGTGGTCTCCTTGCTGATCGCGGGATTCTTCGTTGCGGCGGCCATCGGGCAGCCCCTGATGGGGCGGCTGGCGGATGCGGTTGGACCGCGACGGACATTCGTCTTCGGCGTGGCGCTGGTCGGGGTGTCAGGCGCGGCCGCGGCCTTGGCCCCCACGTTCGCTCTGCTGGTGCTCGCCCGGGTGGTCATGGCCATCGGCAGCTCCGCCACCTATCCCGCGGCGCTGGCGCTGATCCGGCGCGAGGTGGGCGGGCGCCGTGGCGGCGACGTTGCGGGCCCGCTGGGGGTCCTCTCCTTCGCCGGCTTCACAACGGCGGCGATGGGCCCCGTGGTTGGTGGGCTGCTGGTGGCGACCTTTGGCTGGCGCGGCATCTTCGCCGCCAACCTGCCGGTCATCGCTGTCGGGCTGGTGCTGGCGCTGACGTCGGTCTCTGCCGATCCCCCGTCAGGCCACACCTCACCCCGCCACCTACTGGAGTCTTTGGACCTCCCTGGGTTGGGCCTGTTCGCCGTCACCGTGGTGACGCTCCTCGGCTTCCTTCTGTCCGCCGGCGACCAGCAGCCGATCTGGCCGCTGCTGCCCACCGCGCTGGTCGCCCTCGCCCTCTTTATCCTCCGCGAGCGCTCTCAGCCCAAGCCGTTTGTCGACGTGCGGATGCTGGCCCGCAACCGGGCGCTGGTCGGGGTGTTCATCCAGTTCGCGGCCCTGAATGTCGTCTTCTACAGCATCTTCTTCGGGATCCCGATCTGGCTGGAGCAGGCGCGCGGCTTCAACCCCGGCCAGGTCGGTCTGTTGATCCTGCCGATCACTGGGATCGGAATCGCCTCGATCCCGGTGGCGGCGTGGCTGCTCCGCCGCGTCGGCACCCGGCTGCCGCTGTTGCTGGGCGGCATCGGCCTGGTCGCCGGGACCGCGTCGCTGCTGCTGGCGGGCAACGACACCGGCGTGCTCGGCCTGGTCGCAATCGCCGCGGTCCTCGGCCTGCCCAACGGCTTCAACAACATGGGCATGCAGGCGGCCCTCTACGAGGCGTCGCCGCCCGAGAGTACCGGGGCCGCGGCCGGCCTATTCCAAACCTTCCGATACGTCGGCGCCATCCTCGCCACCAGCCTGATCGGGCTTTTCTTCGGGAGGAACGTGACGAGCGACGGTCTTCACGGGCTGGCCGCTGTAATCGCGGTGATCAGTGGCTTCCTGCTGGTGACCTCCCTGGCGACCCGGCGTCGCGTCAGGCGCCTCTCCGGCTGAGCTGGCCTAGGCGTTGACCCGGCGGGCGCGCTCCAGGAACCCCCGCTCGACATTGTTGGTTGTGAGCGCGATCGCGGCGTCGTAGGCTACGGTCGCTTCGCCATTGCGCCCCAACCTGCTAAGCAGGTCGGCCCGGACTGCGTGGAAGAGGTAGTAGTCGCCGAGATCGAGGCCATCGACAATCCCAAGCGCCGCCTCAGAACCTTCGACCTCGGCCACCGCCACCGCGCGGTTGAGGGCCACCACGGGCGTCGGGGTGAGATCCATCAGCTGGTCGTAGAGCTGAACGATCTGTCCCCAGTCGGTGTCGGCCGCGATCTTCGCGTCGCTATGGACGGCGTTGATCGCCGCCTGGACCTGGTACGTCCCCGGCTGGTTGCGCTGCAGACACCGGCTGACGACGGCCTGGCCCTCAGCGATCATCTCCTGATCCCAGAGCGCGCGGTCCTGGTCGGACAAGAGCACGAGGTCACCAGCGGGAGTGCTGCGGCTTCCCCGGCGCGATTCGATCAGCAACATCAGCGCCAGCAGGCCATGGGCCTCCATCTCGTCCGGCATCAGCTCGACCAGGACGCGGGTCAGTCGGATCGCCTCGACGCACAGCTCGCCGCGCGCCAGCTCGTCCCCCGAGCTGGCCGCATAGCCCTCGTTGAAGATCAGGTAGAGAACGGCCAGCACCGCGCGTAACCGCGCCGGCAGTTCGGCCTCGCCTGGGACCCGGTAGGGGATGTGGGCATCGCGGATCTTGTTCTTGGCGCGCACCAGGCGTTGGGCCATGGTCGCCTCGGGAACGATGAAGGCGCGGGCGATCTCCGCCGTCGTCAGACCTCCCAACAGCCGCAGGGTCAGGGCGACCTGCACGGCCTGCGCCAGCGCGGGGTGGCAGCAGGTGAAGATCAAGCGGAGGCGTTCATCCCGCATGGGGCCCTCGTCAATCGGCTCGTGATCGGCGTGGAGCAGGGCGGCCTGCGCGTGCCGGTCCTCACGGGAGGCTTCACGCCGCAGGCGGTCGATGGCCCGGTTGCGGGCGGTGGTGATGATCCAGCCGGCGGGGCTGGGAGGCGGACCGGTGTCGGGCCACCGCTGCACCGCAACGGTGAACGCGTCCTGGACCGCCTCCTCGGCGATGTCGATGTCGCCAAACGCCCGCACCAGGACCGCGACCGCGCGACCGTACTCCTCACGGAATACACGTTCGATCTCGGAAGCCTGGACCTCCGGCACCTGTGAGCTCAGCCCGCGTCAGCCTCGAAAGGCCTGACTTCGACCGGTCCCGCGCACGCCACGGTGGCCTTGGACGCCCAGGCCAAAGCGGCGTCGAGGTCCTCAGCCTGGATGACCCAGAAGCCGCCGATATGCTCCTTGCCCTCGGCGAAGGGGCCGTCGGTGGTGAGCACGTCGCCGTCCTTGACCTGGACGGTGGTGGAGGTGGTGTGGGGGAGCAGACCGCCGGCAAAGACCCAGCCGCCGGCCGACTTCAGCTCGGCGTTGAAGTCGTCGACGTCTTTGTAGACCTTCTTCATCTCATCCTCGGTCGGCTCGGGCTCGCCATCGACCGAGTAAACGCTGAGCATGTACTGGTTCATTCTTTTTCCTCCTGGGCAAGAGATCTTGCCTGCTGTGTCCGGTGGCCGGCATTTCCGGCCTGTCACCTCCTATACGAAGGGGGTCAGGCCAGATCGACAGGGCGCCAGGCTCGTCGCCTTGGCAGCCAGGCCGGGACCTCGCGGCGTTCTACTACTTCAGCCGCTCCGCGTCGCCGTAGCTTCTTCCTTTTCCAGGATGTCGAGCGTCTGCCGCAGGTAGCGGCCCAGTAATTTCCCCCCGCCCATCGACCGGATCACCGTCTCCCAGAACAGTCCATGCGCTCCCTTGTAATCGCGCGTGATGTCAACGTCCACGTGGCTCCCGCCGGCGTCTAGCGGGGTGACCCGATAGATCCACTCCGTGCCGGGGTTCAGGAAGTTGCCGCCCTGGCAGGTAATGCGCACCACCCCCGGCTCCGACCAGTCGTAGCGCTCCTCGGCCCAGCCCGTGGCGGTCCCCTCGCGGACCAGGGCGGTACGGTCCCCCTGCTCCAGCAGCTTGTACCTGCCGGCGCTGAGCGCCGGCCAGATCTCAGGCCGCCGCTCGCTGAAGTCGGTCAACGCGCCGATCACCCGCTCCGGCGGCACGGTCGTGTCCTCGGCGTATGTGAATTGGCGCTTGCCCATCTACCCGGCGGCCTTCGAGGCCATCCGGCGCTCGAGCCACCGTCGCAGGAACGAGCCCAGGACGGCAAAGAATGCGCCGAACAGGCCCGTGAGCCAGGGCAGCAGCAGCGGGTCCTGGCCCAGCAGCTGGTGGTCATCGCCGTGCAAGAGCACGTGGGTGCCCAGGATCGCGAGCCCGAAGGTCAGGCCGGCAGCCAGTCCTCGGACGGTCGCCTCCGAGGTCCGCCGGTGCTCGAGGCCGCCAATGATCCCGCCGATCGCGGCGACCAGCTGCAGCACCAGGTACACCACCACGACCGGGCCGAGCACGGCGCCGCAGATGACACCGAAGACCAGCGGCACCACCAAGACCAGCAGCAGCTGCACCCCCGTCGGCCGGTCCGCGAACAACACCGGCAGCCGGCTGCGCTCCCTTTCAGCCATCCCCGCAGCTCAGTACGTGAGGGTCGTCCGCCGCCGGGGAGGTGCCCCTAATATCAGACCGACGAACAGGAGGAAGAGTCGTGACCATCGATCCCGTGACCGAAGGCCATACATACCGCGAGCTGATGTTCAGGCTCGCGGGCGAGGGCGACCCATCGGAAGCGATGCTGAAGGCGCCGGCGACCGTGCGCGAGATCGTCGAGGGGGCCGGCAATAAACTGCGCACCCGGCCCGCGGAGGGGGAGTGGTCGGTGCTCGAGCTGCTCGGCCACATGGTCGACGCCGAGCTGATGCAGGGCGTTCGTATGCGGATGATCCTGGGCGAGGAGGACGTGCAGCTGGCCGGCTACGACCAGGACGAGTTCGTTCGGACCCAGCGATACAACGAGGCCGAGCCCGAGCCTCTATTGCGAGCCCTGGAGATGCTGCGCCCGGTTAATGTCGCGCTGTGGCGATCGCTCAGCGCGGAGGAGCGGCAGCGCTCCGGGAAGCACAGCGAGCGCGGCCGCGAGTCCCTGGAGACCACCTACCGGATGCTCGCCGGCCACGACGTCTTTCACTTTGACCAGATGCGCAAGACCCTGAAGGCGGTGGCCGGCTAGGGCTGCGCCTTGAACCGCTTGCGCGACTCCTCGATCTCCTCGACCGCCGCTCGCCGCCCAGACCAACCCCGGGTATCGGTCGACTTTCCCGGTTCCAGGTCCTTGTAGACGTCGAAGAAGTGCCCTATCTCCAGCCGGATGTGGTGGGGCACGTCGTCAAGGTCGCCCCACGAGATCCGCGGGTCGCCGGCCGGCGCCGCCAGGATCTTGGCGTCGGG
>JBARRR010000032.1:0-12519 GCA_049644325.1 Candidatus Dormiibacterota bacterium | reverse complement strand
GACCCGGTGCCCAGCATCCTGCTGGCGCCCGGCTCAACTGTGTCGCAGACGGTGACGTGGGACGGGCAATCCGTCACCTGCGCCGCCGGCGTCTGCCGAGCCAGCCCAGTTCCGCCGGGCAAGTACGCGGTCGTGGTGGACTGGGCCGGCGTGGCATCCGCGCCGGTGACGGTCGCCGCTTCACCGACCTCCCTACTGCCTTAACCTCGCGCTTCTAGCCTAGGTGCCGTGATGCGGCGCGGCTCGCAGGCGCGGGCCACCTCCTACTTCGTTGTCGCGGTTGTCGTGGCCGTCCTCCTGCTCGTCCTCGGTCAAGCTCTTCGCTTCGATGCCGTCCGCGGCGTCGCCGCCACCATCTTCCAGCCGTTCCAGGTCACGTTCGCCAGCACCGGTGGCGGCATTCGGGATTTCATCGGCACGATCACATCGATTGGCGACACCCAGGGTGAGAATCGGCGACTCCGACAGCAGGTCGCCGACCTGCAGCGGCAGCTCGCCGCCTCCGACCAGCTCCAGGTCACCGACCAGCAGCTGCGGGATATGCTGGGCCTGCGAAACGACCTCAAGATCGACACCGTCAGCGCCCAGGTGATCGGTCTCGACCCCGAGGCCATGAGCCAGTCGATGACCATCAGCATCGGCAGCGGTAAGGGGATCAAGCCTGGCATGTCGGTGCTCGGCCAGCGGGGCCTGGTGGGTCGGGTGACGTCGGTACAGCCCAACTCCGCCCAGGTTCGCCTGGTCAGCGACCCCTCACTGCCGGTCAACGTCGAGCTGGCCAAGACCCACCTCGGCGGCACCCTCAAGGTCCGGGACAACAGCCTGGCGGTCGAGATGCTGGGGGCGCCCACCGACCTCAAGCTCGATCCTGGCGACATCCTGGTCACCTCGGGGCTGGGGGGGAACTTCCCCAAGGGACTGCCCGCGGCCGAGATCTCGCAGTTCCGCTACCAGCCGGCCCAGGTCACCCAGGTGGCCCAGGTCGCGCCCCTCGATGACCTCAACCGCCTCGAGTACGTGATGGTCGACACCGACTTCGTGCCCAATTGAGCACCTGGGTCGCGTTCCCGTTGATCGCGATCCTGGCGGCGATGCAGACATCGCTGGTGCCCGCGATGGCGGTAGGCCCGGCCCGACCGCAGCTGCTTCTGGTCTGGGTCGTCTGCTGGGCGGTCGTCCGAGGGCGCGGCGAGGCGCTGCCCTGGGCGATCTTCGGCGGGCTGCTGCTCGACCTGCTCTCCCAGATGCCCCCCGGGTCCCACCTGCTGGCGCTGGTGGTGGTGACCTTCCTGGCGGACCTGGGCCACCGCGTCATGCAGGGCTCGACCGCGCTCTTTGCCGGCGCCGCCGTGCTGGCCGCCAGCATCCTCTACGGCCTGGTCCTGGCGGTAGTGCTGCTCGCCACCCAGCATCCGATCAGCCTGGTGGACGTGGTGCTGCGGGACCTCCTGCCGGGCGCCGCCTACAACCTCGTCATCCTGGTCCCCGTCTTCCTCCTCCAGCGGAAGATCGACAGCCGCTTTCCGGTCTCGGTCATCCCCGAGTTCTGATGCGGGGACGCCTGCGGGTACGTCCTTGCTGAGGCGTCGCCGGCGGATCGTCGACCCGCGCCACCCGCGCCCCCATCTGAAAGACCCCACCAGGGTCGGCGCCGGCGACACCTTCGGTCCCCGGAACCTCAAGCAGCACGACAAGGACCAGCCGGTGCCCCTGCGCATCCTGGTCTTCGGCGGCTTCCTGGTGGTTGCATTCCTGGCCCTGGGCGTCAACCTCTTCTCCCTCCAGATCACCCAGGGCAAGCATTTCTCCGACCTGGCCGAGGGCAACCGCGTGCGGGAGGAGACCGTGGTCGCGCCGCGCGGCATCATCTTCGACCGCCACGGCACCCAGCTGGTGGTCAACGAGGGCAGCTTCGCCGTCGCCCTGGTGCCCATCGACCTGGCCAAGCCGGGGGACGGCCGCAACCGGGAGCTGGCCCTGGTGCAGCGGCTGACCGGGATCTCGGGGGACGAGGTCGTGCGTCAGGCCGAGGCCCACAGGGGCGAGCCCTTCCAGCCCGTGGTACTGAAGAAGAACCTTGACAACGCCACCTACCAGGCCATCTCCGAGAACCTGCCCAACCTGCCCGGGATCCGTCTTGAGACCGACACCACCCGCCACTACACCGAGGGGGCGGCCCTCTCCCACCTGCTTGGCTATGTCGGCAAGCTCGACCCGCAGGAGTACACGGACCTCCACCCCAAGGGCTACCTACTCGACGACACCACCGGCAAGACCGGCCTAGAGCTGACCAACGAGTCGTACCTGCGCGGCACCAGCGGCCAGCAGGTGGTGGAGACCGATGCCCAGGGCAAGGTGGTGCAGCTGATCTCCAATACCGACCCGGTGCCCGGCGACAACGTCTACCTCAGCATTGACATCAATCTGCAGAAGGAGGTGGTCAGGGACCTCCAAGCCTCGATGGACGATGCCCACAGCAAGCTCGGCGGCAGCCGCGGATTGGCGGGGGCGGCGGTGGTCCTCAACCCGCAGTCCGGGGAGGTCTACTCGATGGTCAGCCTCCCCGATTACAACATCAACCAGTTCGCCGAGGGCATCACCACCCAGCAGTACCAGGCGTTGCTCGACAACCCCCAGCTGCCGCTGCTGAATCGCGCTATCGGTGGTGTCTACGCGCCCGGATCGACCTTCAAGCCGGTGACCGCGTCGGCCGGGCTGCAGTCTGCCACCATCAACCAGGGCAGCACCATCAACTGCCCCGGCCACTTCACCGTGGGCAGCAGCAGCTTCCTCTGCTGGAACACGGCAGGGCATGGGTCGCAGAACGTGGTCCAGGCAATCGCCCACTCCTGCGACGTGTTTTTCTACACCGTCGCCGACCGCATGGGTGACCAAATCCTGAGTCAGTACGCCTCCGACTTCGGGGTAGGCCGCGCCACCGGCATCGACATCGCCGGCGAGGCCAAGGGGATCGTTCCCAACAGCGATTGGAAGACGCGCTACTTCGCCGAGGCCTACCAGGAGACTGGCGACCCCGCCTGGCAGGACAGCAAGTGGTACGAGGGCAACACCATCACCTACGGCATCGGCCAGAGCTACCTGCTAGTCACCCCGCTGCAGGACCTGGAGTGGATCGCCACCGTCGCCAACGGCGGCAAGTACCTGCGGCCACAGCTGACCAACCGGGTGACCAGCGTCGCCGGCTCGATGGTCAAGCCCTTCACGCCGGCGCTGGACCACACCGTGCAGGCCTCACCCCAGGTCCTGGCCCTGGTGCGGGAGGGGCTGCGCGCCGCCGCCTCGACCGGCGGCACCTCGGGGTTCATCTGGAACCAGCCGCAGTTCAAGAACGTGCCCTCGCCCGCCGGCAAAACGGGGACGGCACAGTATGGCGTCGCCGACGCCAGCGGTAACTACCCGCTTCACGCCTGGTACGCGGCCTACGCCCCGTCGGTCGACCCCGAGATCGCGGTGGTGACCTTCGTCGAGGGCGGTGGCGAGGGCCACGAGGCGTCGGCCCCGGTGGCGGCCCAGATCATGAGCTACTACTTCGCCCACCGCGACCAGATCCGCTCGACCACTGACACGCCGCCGGTGGCGACCGTCGCGGGCCCGGCGGGCGGCGGCTGATGGCCATCACCGAGCGCGCCACCAACATCCGCGAGTACGACTTCGTCCTCGGCCTGCTCATGCTCATGGTCCTGGTGCTGGGTGCCACCGCCATCTTCAGCGCCTCGGGGGCGGGCCGCGTCGAGTTCGTCCACCAGGTTGTGTACATCGCTGTCGGCTTGGGGGTGCTGGTCTACTTCTCGCTGACCGACTACCGCGTCCTCGGCCGCCTTTATGGGCTCACCTACGTCGCCATGATCCTGCTGCTGCTGCTGGTCCGCGTGGCCGGGCACCAGGCGCTGGGGGCGCAGCGTTGGATCTACCTCGGCTTCTTCGAGCTCCAGGCATCGGAGATCTCCAAGCTCCTGGTGATCATCGTGCTGGCGCGGTTCTTCTACGTCCGCCGCGACCGGATCAAGAGCCCGGTCACCTTCCTGCTGGCCCTGGCGCTGATGCTGTTGCCGGTCTTCCTGATCCTGGTCCAGCCCGACCTCGGCACGGCGATCGTGTTCATCGCCGTGTTCTATGGCATGGCGATCATGGCGCAAATCCCCAAGCGATATGTTGTCGGCTCCCTGCTGGTGGCGGGGGCACTGCTGCCAGTGATCGCCAGCCGGCTCCAGGGCTACCAGCGCAACCGCCTCGTCACCTTCCTCAACCCGGGCTCCGACCCGCAGGGCGCCGGCTACAACATCCTTCAGGCCAAGATCGCGGTCGGCTCCGGCGGGCTGTTCGGAAAGGGCTTCCTCACCGGCACCCAGGGGCAGCTGGGCTTCGTCCCCAGCCGCGTGACGGACTTCGTTTTCGCCATCTTCAGCGAGGAGTGGGGCTTCGTCGGGGCGCTGATCCTGCTGACCCTCTTCTTCATCCTGCTGACCCGCGTGCTGCGCGCCTCCCACCTGGCCCGCGACCCCTTCGGCGCGCTGCTCTGCTTCGGCGTCGCCACCATGATCGCCTTCCAGGTGGTGGTCAACGTCGGCATGAACCTGGGCGTCATGCCCGTGGTCGGGATTCCCCTTCCGTTCATCTCATATGGCGGCAGCTCGATGCTGACCAACCTGGCGGCTATCGGTATCGTCCAGAGCGTGCTCATCCACCACAAGGACCTGCTGTTCTAGTGCCACGGGCTCCCGGCGGCGCGGGGAGGGGGAGAATGGGCTGGCCCGTGGCCGTCGTCGGCGCGGTCCTGCTGCTCATGCCCCTCTCTTCCTGCACGCTGTTGCCGGGAGCGCTGTCGCTGACCGTGACCCAGCAGGACCTCACCCCGGAGTCGCCCCCCAACGCGTTCAAGACCATCCGGGTCCAGGTCAGCAACACCGCCACGGGGACGGTGCGGGGGGTGACCATCCGCGACAACCTTCCCGGCGGCTTCGCCTACAAGAGCACCAAGTCCGTCGCCGGTGACGCCATTCGCACCCAGACCAACGACCCCTCGGTCGACAGTCCCTCGCCGGTCTGGTCCCAGTGGAGCATTCCAGGGGGCACGCAGGCCAAACCGGCGGTCCTCCAGCTCGACTTCGTCGTGGCCGTCGGCGCCGCGCCCGGCAAGACGCCCAATTTCGTCCAGGTGACGACCAGCGATACCGATCCCCTGGCGGCCAAGCCGATCGTGCTCTCGGCGCAGCCCACCGCGGCGGTGGACCTGTCGGTGAGCGCGCGCAGCCCGGTCAAGCCCGGTGAGAGCACTCGATACACGATCGCGATGCGCAACACCGGCAGCGCGGCCGCGCGGGGCGTCGTGATCTCGGCGGCGCTGCCCGGCGGCTTCGTCTATTCCGGCACCGCCGAGTCGGGGGGCAACTCCTACCGGGTGGCCACCACCGACCCCGTCAACAACAGCGTGCTGCCGTCATGGGGCACCTGGGAGATTCCCGCGATCCAGGAGGGTGGGACGGCGGGCGCGCTGCGCATCGCATTCGACGTCAAGGTCGTTCCCGACCAGCCCGTCGGCAACTACCCCATCAGCGTCACCGTGACCTACAACAGCCTGCCCGCCCAGACGATCGCCGACCAGGCCCAGGTCACCGTCATCAAATAGCCTTGTCGGGCTGCTGGACGGCCCCGAGCTGCTCAGGCGCCATGCTAGAATCGCCGCTCGCGCCACTCGCGGGCGAAGCACGCGCGCAGAGAGCCGAAACTTGATCATGGAAGCCATCGTCAGAATCAGCGGCAAGCAGTACCGCGTGTCCGAGGGACAGCGGGTGACCGTCGATCGCCTCGAGAACCCCGTCGGTGCTGAGGTGACGTTCGACCAGGTCCTGATGCTCACCGACGGCGGCACCGCAACCGTGGGGTCGCCGATCGTGGATGGCGCCGCCGTGACCGCCAAGGTGGTTGAGGCTCCGCGCGGGCCCAAGATCCTGGTCTTCAAGTACAAGGCCAAGAAACGCTATCGCCGCATCCGCGGACACCGCTCGGCTCAGAGCGTGCTCGAGGTACTGGCTGTCTCCGGCGCCGGCGGCAAGGCAACGCCCAGGAAGGCCGCGGCCAAGGCAAAGGACAAGGAACCGGGCTAATGGCACACAAGAAAGGCGGCGGGAGCTCCCGCAACGGACGTGACAGCAACGCTCAGCGGCTTGGAGTCAAGCGCTTTGGCGGTGAGGAGGTCCCGGCTGGCGCCATCATCGTGCGCCAGCGTGGCACCCGCATCCATCCCGGCGATGGCGTCGGGCTGGGCCGCGACTACACCCTATACGCCCTGGTGACCGGCACCGTGGCCTACCAGGAGTATGGGCACGACAAGCGGCGCGTCAGCGTGCTGCCCCTGGAACCCACGCCTCCGGCCAAGGCTCCGGTCGCCGCCAAGAAGGCCGCGCCGACCAAGAGCTCCGCCACCGCCAAGAAGCCCGCTCCGGCCCCAGAGCCTGCGGGCGCAGAGGCGACCAAAGAAGCGTAAGCTCCCGGCATGTTCCTGGACGAGGTCCGGATCCGAGTGCGGTCCGGGGCCGGAGGTCCGGGTGCGGTTACCTTCCGGCGCGAAAAGTACGTCCCCAAGGGCGGTCCTGACGGCGGTGACGGCGGCAGAGGCGGCGACGTCTACCTGGTCGGCTCCAGCGGAGTGAACAGCCTCTCCCACTTCAGTGGCCACACCCTGGTCGCGGCCGAGCGTGGTGGTTCGGGAGCGAGGTCGCTGCGCCACGGCGCCGACGCCGACGACGTCAGGGTGCTGGTCCCCATCGGCACGGTGGTCATGGAGGAGGAGAGCGGTGACGTCATCGGTGAGATCCGGGCGGACGGCGACGAGCTTCGGATCGCCCGTGGCGGCAGGGGTGGACGCGGCAACGCCAAGTTCGCCGGCAGCCGGCGCCAGGCGCCCCGGTTCGCAGAGCTGGGCGATCCCTCGGAGGAGCGCGAGCTGCGGCTGGAGCTGCGCCTGATCGCCGACGTCGGGCTGGTGGGCGCGCCCAACGCGGGCAAGTCGACCCTGCTGGGGGCCCTGACGGCGGCCAACCCCAAGGTGGCGGGCTATCCCTTCACCACGCTGGAGCCCAACCTCGGGGTCGTGGAGTACCCCGACGGCTCCCGCCTTACGCTTGCCGACATTCCAGGGCTTATCGAGGGAGCGGCTGAGGGAGCGGGGCTCGGCACCGACTTCCTCAAGCACATCGGCCGCGCCGGTGTCCTGGTCCACGTGGTCGACTGCTCGGCCGGCCTGGCGGCGGCACGGGAGAGCTGGCGGAGCGTTATCGCCGAGCTCCAGGGGTACGACCCCGAGCTGCCCGGCCGGGTCCGGATCGCGGCCCTCAACAAGGTCGACCTGCCGGGCGCCGAGCTTACGGCCCGCGAGCTGGCGGCCGAGCTGGAGTCGCCCCGCACCGCCTGCTACCTGGTTTCGGCCGAGGAGGGGACGGGTCTCGATGAGCTGACCGAGGCCCTCGCCAGCGCCGACGAGCCGCCCAAACCGCTGCTCCAGGTCTATCGCCCGGAGCCCGTCGCCGCGCGGATCTCGGTTCGCCGGGAGGGGGATGGCTTCCGCGTCAAGAGCCGGGCGGTTGAGAGGATCGTGGCCCGCGCTGACCTCGGCAACCCCGAGGCGCTGGCCAGGATGCGGCGGCAGCTCGCCGGCGCGGGGCTGCGACAGGCGCTCCTGGAGGCGGGCGCCGAAGCCGGCGACACCGTGATGGTGGGTGACACGGAGTTCCTCTTTGACCCCGAGCTCTGACCGCCGCGCCGGCATCTACGGCGGCACCTTCGACCCCATTCACCGCGGCCACGTCGCCGTCGCGGAGCAGTCCGCGGAGCTGCTCGGCCTGCCGACGCTGCTGGTTGTGCCCGCGGGGCGGCCGCCCCACCGGCAGAGCCCCGAGGCCTCGGCCGAGGACCGCCTGGCGATGGTTGAGCTGGCGCTCGGCGACCACCCCCGGCTTCGCGCCTCCGACATCGAGGTTCGCCGCCCGGGGCCGTCTTATGCCGTCGATACGCTGCGTGAGCTGGGGCGAGCCGACCCCGCGACGCGCTGGACGCTTTTGCTCGGCTGGGACGCCGCCCGCGAGTTCGGGACCTGGCATTCGGCGCCCGAAATCGTCAGTTTGGCCGACGTGGTGGTCTTCAATCGCAGCGGCCAGGAGTCACCCACCCGGCACGGCCTGCTCGCCGCCGGCCTGCGCCCGGAGACGCGCGTCCTGGAGGTCGACTCCCCCGAACTCAGCGCAGATTCGATCCGCGAGCGGCTGGCGGCGGGGGAGGACCCTGCCGCCGACCTCCACCCCGCCGTCTGGGACTACATCCGCTCCCACCACCTCTACGGCGCCTGAGACCACCTGCGGACCTCTGGAAAAGGCGGGCTCATCTGTCATAATCCGCGCGAATGACGTCCCCTGAGTTGGTGCGGCTGGCACGCGATGCCGCGGTGGCCAAAAAGGCCCGGGACGTCGTTGCCATCGACCTCCGCAAGAAGAGCTCGATGGCCGACTTCTTCGTCGTCTGCGAGGGCGATACCGACCGGCAGACCCGCGCCATCTCCGACGCGGTCCAGGATGCCGCCCGGGAGCGTGGCATCCGGCCCTTCCACGTCTCGGGTGAAGCCGACGGGGCCTGGATTTTGATCGACTTCATCGATGTCATCGTCCACGTCTTCCTGCCGGGGGAGCGGGCCTTCTACGACCTCGAGTCCCTCTGGGCGTCGGAGCCGATGGCCGAGCTGGCCGAGACGCGGGCCCGCGGTGGTGGGCGCGCCGCCCGGGCGAGGAAGACGGCGTGACCGCGCTGCGGGCGACCCGGGCGCCCGCGCCAAGGCGCGCCGGCAAGGCCTCCGTCGGCGGCCGGCGGCTGACCCGGAAGAGCGAGCGCACCCGCCGCCGGGTGCTGACTGCCGCCAAGCAGCTGTTCGACCGCCGCGGCTACCGCGACACCACCATCGACGACATCACGCGCAAGGCCGAGATCGCCCACGGGACGTTCTACCTCTACTTCGGCGGCAAGAGCGAGCTGCTCAAGGAGCTGCTCACCCAGGCCTTCGAGGAGTTCGATCGCATCGCCACCCGGGACCTACTCGTGCCTGGCGAGATCGCGGGGTCGGTGCGGGAGACGCTCGAGACCTACCAGCGCAACCGGCTCCTGATGCGGCTGCTGCGTGAGGCATCCGCCGCCGACGCCCATTTTCGCGAGGACTACGACGAGTTCTTCGTCGAGCTGCTGGTGGGTCACCTGCGTGACAACATCATCCGGCTGCAGGCGACGTTGCCCGCCGACGCCCCCCGCGTCGATCCTCGCGCGGCGGCCCGCGCGATGGTCGGCATGATCGAGAGCTTCGCCTACGGCATCTTCATCGGCGGCGAGGATTACTCCATCGACATCGCAGTCGAAACCCTGACGCTCTTCTGCACCCGTGCCATCGGCCTTCCCCGCTGACCGACTAATCCCGCACTAATCTCACCGCGGACCAATCATCGACACGTGGGTCATGAAGCTCTGGAGGCGCTGCCCCGTGCCAGTGCCGCTCACCAGGGGCGATGACGACGCTGTCGCCAGCGGGGATCTCCTGCACACGCCATTTTCGGCTGGCCCCGGCTCCTTGCACGGCCGGGCGGCGCGATGAAAGCTAACCGGCTGCGCCCGAGCCGCGCCCACGAATGAGGGATGTCACCTTGGACCTCCACGTGGGCTCCCCATGCCCGGGAGCATGTTGTTGGCCGTCCTCGGACGAGGACCGTGGGACGACCCTGTACAGCATTCTGTCCCTCACGTTGAAGCTCTCCACGCCCAACGGTAGCTGCGGGCTGCCCCATCCCTCCACCTGGGCCGCGGTCACGGCGAGGTGGGAGTCCCACGTGGCATAGAGCTTCTGGTCCGTGAAGCAGGTGGGCATGAGATCGGTCTGAAGAATCGCCTCCCACGTCGCGGCCGCGACCCCCGGTGTGTGCGGCTGTCGCCAATCATCGATGATCACGACTCCCCCATCGCCGAGCAGCCGCTTGGCTGTTTGCAGGTCCCCCCGCACGACCTCGTAGGCGTGGCTGCCGTCGACGTGCACCATGCGGAAGGAGCTGTCCGGCCCGAGTTGACTCAACTCGCTGGACGGACCTTCAACTATCGTCGGCAGGACGTTGTGGAAACGGAGGTAGTTGCGCTCGAACGCGTCTCGGGAGAGGTCCTGGTACCACTGCCGGTTCTCTCGAGCGCTCTCCTCTGTCGTGCCTTTGGCGGTGAAAAGGTCGCAGACAATAAACCGCTCCGGCTCGCGCCGGAGAAATCCCATCAAGACTGCGCTCTTGCCGAGGTAAGCACCTATCTCCAGCAGGTTGCCGTAAATGCCGCGAGCCTGGTGGTGGGTATCGAACCCGGCGATGATCAGGGCGTCGGTCCAGAAGAACCATCCCGGAATCTCATCGAGGCGGTCGATGTAGGCCTTTGCGTCGATGGCCACAGCGTGTTCAGTCGGCTTGGGATGCCTGCGATGTGCGCTCCCGCACGAGCCTCATCTCGTCCCAGAACCCTGGGAGGTTGCTCAGCCTGTCGTCGATCGAAGTGGAGTAGAACGCCGCGATGACGGGAAGGGGCAGCATCGACCGCTGCGCGGTTAGTCGAAACCCGAAGTCCAAGTCGGCGCTGCCGGACAGCCGCTCGTCAAAGCGTGCTTCAGGCAGGCCCGCTCGATGCGCCAGCACGTTGATGTCCGGGAAAGTACTCGTGCGGGCCATCAGCTCGCGGTCGAAGGGCCTGAGCACCAGCACAGGCATCTGGTGTGGTAGGTCCGAATACGGCCGAAGGTCCTCAGCGAGGTCGGCACCGTACACGATATCGACGCCCGGCCAGCGCGAGAACGCCCAGACGACTGAGCGGAGCCACGCCGGGTCCATGATGTTGTCATCGTCGAGGTAGGCGATCAAGCTTCCCCGCGCTTCGGACAACCCCCGATTGCGCGCGCCCGCCACCCCCGACTGGTCGATGTGGATGCTTCTTACCCGCTCGTCTTCGATCGCCGCGAGTACTTGTCGGGTTTCGTCCGCGCTCCCGTCGTCGACCACGATTAGCTCCCAGGAGGGATGATGCTGCGCGATCACCGACCGGATCGCCCGCGGCACCACGGTCGCCCGGTTGTGGGTGGGGAGGATCACCGAGACGAGGACGTCCGCGCGGACGTCGGCGTGCTGGATCCACATCATCGTCCTCCAGATTTCGGTGGTCCGCTCCGCTTGGTCGAGTCCATCCTCGAGGCCGGCGGGGACCGGCTTCATCGGCTGGTGCCGGGGCAGGATCGCCGCCGCCAGGCGTCGCAGACGAGCCCTCCCCGTCAATTTCGTGGCAACCGTCGCCTCAGCGCTTTCGCGGTCGCCCCCGGTAACCGGCGGAGCAGCTCGCGGAGCGGGAGCGTCGGGGCGGACTGATCGGACGCGGTCTGAGTTGCCAACCGGAGGGTCTGGGGATGGACCAGTGGAAGGCCCCCAAAACCCGGCTCGGCATCTGGATGGGCGACCATCCACTCCGGGCTGGCGAACAGCAACAGGTTCTGAGAGTAGAAGTGGGCGACCCTCTCGTTGCACCACAGCCGACCGCGCAGGGAGTCGAGGACGGTCCATCCGCGGGCCTCGAACCGGTCGATCCAGTAGGCCGGCCACTGCTCGTTGACGTGTCCCGTTCCTCCCTGGCCTGGTATCGCAGCCGAGAACAGGACGACCGGAGCAAGGGACGTGAGCGACTCGACAAAAGCCTGGGAGCGGTATTCGCCGAGGTGCTCGGCGACTTCGAGGGAGATCGCGAGGTCGAAATTGCGTTCCAGGCGGAGCGGCTGGTTGAGGTCCCAGGGGAAAAAATTCGCTTCCGGTATCTTGAGCTTGCTCCGGTCGGTCATGGGCGCATCAACGCCCAAGAAGTCGCTGACACCCAACTTCAGGGCAACGGCGAGCCAGCCACCCGTCCAGCAGCCGACGTCCACGACAGAACTGGGCCGGACTAGTTCGAAGACCATCGGGAGGACTTCGCCGGCCGAGGTTTCGGCCGCCTTCTCGAGCAATTCGAAAACATGTGGCGCAAACGCTGCTAATGCCGTGCCTTCATGGTCCTGCAACCCAGCGTCCCCGTCCTTCGACGGAGCGGTCGAGTCACCCTGCTCCGACATGAAAGGGAACGATAGCAGTGGAGTCGGCCCTAGTAGACTTGTCTACTACCAATAATCGAATTGGCTTGACGCCGAGCGTCCATGCGGGTACCCTCACGGCGCAGACGGCCCAGCCGTCCTATATGAAGACAACGTCCCTGTTTACGTCCAAGCCCCGACTCCTGGTAACCCTTTTTGTGCTCGCGTTGCTCGTGTTGAGCGCGTGCGGCAACGGCGCCAAGGCCATCTCCAGCGCGAACTCACCAAGCCCTGACCCCTCGCCGTCGCCACCTCCGCCCCCGCCGACTCCCGGGCCTCTCGACTTTCCGATTCCCAATCCGCAGGGGGGGCCACTCCCCGGACAGGGCGCCGCG
>JBARRR010000031.1:0-31860 GCA_049644325.1 Candidatus Dormiibacterota bacterium | reverse complement strand
GGCGGCAGCGGCTGGGCCGGCCCCACCGCCCCGGCCAGCTGGTCCAGGTCGATGGCATCCCGACGGACACGCAGGTCGAAGTAGAGCAGCGTGACGGCAATGGCAAAGATCGGGGTGGTCAGGACCTCGACCGCCGCCAGTGCCAGCAGCAGCAGCCCGCCGCGCGCTTCGCCACTGAGACCGGGAACGAACAGGGCCAGCACCAGCAGGACTCCGCTCAGCGCCGACCGCACCGCCTGCGCCAGCACGTAGACGATCAGCATGATCCCGACGATCCGCCAGAAGCTGCCGCGTACCAGCGCCCAGCTCCGCCGGATGGCCGCGATCGGGCCCACCTCCTCTTCGAGCATCGCCGGGACCACCACCAGCAGGCGGACGCCGATCCACGCCGCCCCCACCAGCGCCGCCGCTCCCAGCCCGATGGCCAGCAGCACGGTTAGGACGATGACCAGGGCGTTGCCCTGGCCCTGGCTGCCGAGGGCGATGCCGGCCACCACGACGATCACGATCACCGCTGCCGCCGCGAGCCCGGCGAGCACGCCCATCAGGTCGAACGCCGCCAGGCTGAGGTAGCGGCGGGCGGTCCGCTGGAGCGCGCCGAGGAGGCTGGTGCGGCGGCCCATGGCGACGTCGATGGTGACCCGCAGCATCAGCCCGGTGCTGATCGGCAGCAGCAGCAGGAGGACGAGGTAGCCGATGCCCAGGTAGAAGGGGTTGGACTGCGGCGGTGCCATCGCCGCCAGGCGGTCGGGGTTGCCGGCGTTGGCGAAGAAATCGAGGAAGAAGCCGAAGGTGCGGAACTGGCCGGTGAGAAAGTTGAAGAGCAGCGCCGGGATCTCCAACGCCAGCGCCGTGGTCGCCACCAGGGCAAAGTTGCGGCGGTACATGCGGAAGAGCTCGTCGAGGAGCTCGGACAGCGGCATCGGCCGGAGGCGGAGCGGCGTTGGCGCCGATGTCACGGCTGGATCCTCAGGCCGGCTGCTGCGGGGGCGCCAGCATCGCCTGCTGCGCCAGGACGTCGAGCTCGAGGGCCTCCCGACGTACCCGGAGGTCGAAGTAGACCAGGGTCAGGATGATCGGCCACAGCGGCCGCACGAAGCCCTCGCCAATGGCGCCCGCCACCAGCATCGCCCCACCGCGGATTGCGCCGGTGATGCCGGGCACGAGGGCCACCGCCAGCTCCAGCAGTGCGGCGATGGCAAATCCAACCACCGAGGTCAGCACGTATGCCAGCAGGACGATCCCGAAGGTACGCCACCAGCGGCCCGCCACCAGGAAGGTGCTGCGCTCGATCGATCGGATGGGGCCGGCGCCCTCCGCGAAGATCGCGGGAAAGGCCATCGCCCAACGGACGTAGAGCCAGATGCTGAGCGGGATCAGCACGCAGGTGATCGAGGGTACCGCCGCCAGCGCGAACAGCAGCATCACCGTGGCCACCGGCCAGTACCGGCGCACCACGCTGCTGAGCACGCGGCCGAAGCTCGGCCGGGTGCCGGCGCTGACCTCGACGGCGGCCTGGACGGCCAGGGATAGGGCGATCGGCAGGCAGATCAGCCACAGGGCCGTGCCGGCAAACGCCAGGAGTGGATTGTCGCCCGCTGATCCCAGCGATCGGCCGGCGTCGCCGGTGCCGGTGAGGGTGGTGAAGAGGATGTCCTGGCCCTGCGCGCCGCCACTGAGGAGGGAGCGGACCAGGTCGGGCACCTCCGAGGCCAGGCCGAGAGCAGCGAAGAGCCCGAAGTTGCTCCGGTACATGCGAAAGGCGCCGTCGAAGATCTCACTGACCGGCTGCGGCTGTAACGCCAGGGGCGAGGGGCCCATCAGGCGACGCTAGAGCGGGATGTTGCCGTGCTTGCGCTTGGGCCGGCGGATGCGCTTGTCCTGGAGCGCGTTGAGCGCTGAGATCAGCCGCGGCCTGGTCTGCTGGGGCTCGATGATGTCGTCGATGTAGCCCCGCTCGGCGGCGAAGTAGGGGTTGGCAAACTTCTCGATGTAGTCATCGACCAGCTCCTTGGTCTTGGCGGCGGGGTCCTCGGCGGCCTGGATGTCTCGCCGGAAGATGACGTTGACCGCGCCCTGAGGCCCCATCACCGCGATCTCCGCCGACGGCCAGGCGACGTTGTAGTCGGCGCCGATGTGCTTGCTCGACATGACGTCATAGGCGCCGCCGTACGCCTTGCGGGTGATGACCGTCAGCTTCGGCACCGTGGCCTCGCAGTAGGAGTAGAGCAGCTTGGCGCCGTGGCGGATGATGCCGCCGTATTCCTGCGCCGTGCC
Organism: Candidatus Dormiibacterota bacterium; assembly: GCA_049644325.1. Taxonomy (GTDB): domain Bacteria; phylum Chloroflexota; class Dormibacteria; order DASZGP01; family DASZGP01; genus DASZHA01. The sequence goes on along the minus strand of JBARRR010000031.1, from coordinate 29,583 downwards.
CGGCAGGAAGCCGGGGACGTCGACGAAGGTGATGATGGGAATGTTGAAGGCGTCGCAGAAGCGGACGAAGCGGCCGCCCTTCACCGAGGCGTCGATGTCGAGCGCCCCCGCACCCGACTTGGGCTGGTTGGCGACCACGCCAACCGAATGGCCGCCCAGCCTGGAGAACCCGGTGATCAGGTTGGGTCCGAAGTAGGGCTGGATCTCCAGGAACCTGCCATCGTCGAAGACCCGCTTGATCACGTCGTGCATGTCGTAGGGCACGCCCGAGCGGTCCGGGACGACCGTCTGCAGCTCCTTGTCCATCCGGTCGGCGGGGTCCTTGGTCTCGACATGGGGCGGCTTCTCCCGGTTGCTCTGCGGCAGGTACGAGAGCAGCTCCCGGATCTGGACGAAGGCCTCCTTCTCGGTTTCGGCCAGGAAGTGGGCGACTCCCGACTTGAGGTTGTGCACCTCAGCGCCGCCGAGCTCCTCGAAGCCGACCTGCTCGCCGGTCGTCACCTTGATCACGTCCGGGCCGGTGATGAACATGTAGCCGACGCCCTTGGTCATGAAGATGAAGTCGGTCATCGCCGGGCTGTAGACGGCGCCGCCGGTGCAGGGACCGACGATCAGCGAAAGCTGGGGGATGACCCCCGAGGCGTCGACGTTGCGCTTGAAGATGTAGGCGTACCCGGCCAGCGAGACCACGCCCTCCTGGATGCGGGCGCCGCCAGAGTCGTTGATGCCAAGGCAGGGGCAGCCGACCTTCTCGGCCCAGTCCATGATCTTGATCACCTTCTCGGCGAAGACCTCGCCCAGCGAGCCGCCGAATGCGGTGGCGTCGTGCGAGAACACCGCCACCTGGCGGCCGCCGATGGTGCCGTAGCCGGTGACCACACCGTCGCCGAGGATACGTTTGTCGGCCATGCCGAAGTTCTGGTTGCGGTGCAGGGCGAAGGCGTCGAACTCGACGAAGCTGCCGGGATCGAGGACCTTGTCGATGCGTTCGCGGGCGGAGAGCTTGCCCTTCTCGTGCTGCTTCTGCAACGCCGCGACGTCCCCCTGGATGGCGTCGTGGCGGCGCTTGCGCAGGATGTTGATCCGTTTCTCGCCGGCGGAGACCTCGCGTTTGGCGGCGGCGAAACCCCTGGGCTCGGGCGCCCCGTTTCGCGAGGCGCTCGTCTTCGAGGTGCCGGTCTTCGAGGTGCCGGTTTTTCTAACTACCTTCGCCATGGCGAGCCTAATGCTACCCGCCGCAGGCGTCCGCCTCCCATGTGTCGGCCAGGGGCCCGCCGGCCGAGCCGCCGAAGACCACCAGGCGTCCGCGCTTGCTGTCATAGGCCATCGCCGGCTGCACCCGCGAGGTGGGAACCGTTGCCGTGCCCAGGTGGATCCAGGCGATTCCGCCCCATGTCCACTGGTCCACGGCGCCACCGCCGCCGTTGCCGTCGACCAGGAGCGTTTGCTTGGAGCGGGCGTCATACGCCATCGTGCCGTCGTAGCTGCCGGGGGGTGATAACGCGGGCCCAACGGCTCGCCAGCTGGAGCCCTCGAACTCCCAGGTGTCGTTCAGGGGGGTGTTTCCCGCCGTGCGGCCCCCGAACAGGACGACCCGGCTCCGGTCCGAGTCGTACGCCATCTGCTGCCCGATCCGAGCCGGCGGCGAGAGGATGGCGATGGCCTGCGTCCAGGCGCTCCCATCCCAGGTCCACGTGTCACCCAGGGCCTTCTGTTTGCTGTCATATCCACCGAAGAGCAGGACCTTGTCGATGGCCACGTCGAAGACCATGGCCCCGCCGTGCCGCGCTGGGGGCGACGTCGGCGGCTTCGGCTGTGACCAGTCGCTGCCGTCCCAGAGCCAGGTATCGGCGAGCACCAGACCGGGCACGCCACCGCCGAACAGGACCGTCTTCTTGCGGCTGGGGTCATACGCCATCTGCCGTTCGCCTCGGGGACTGGGTGAATGCGCGGGTGTGGCCTTGGTCCAGTTGGCGCCATCCCATTCCCATGTCTGCGCCACCGGTCCGCCCACGCTGGTCCCGCCGAACAGGACCATGCGTCCGCGGTCGCTGTCGTAGACCATGAAGCTGTCGGCCAGCGCCGGGGGCGATGTCGCCGGCGAGAGCTGGGACCAGCTCAAGGCCGACGGCGCGTTGGCCACGCAGTCCCGCAGACCAGCCCCGGGCGCAACCTTGACGTCGGACCCGAGCACCCCGCCCTGGGGGGCGCTGCTGGAGGAAGGCGCCGGTCTCTTGGTCGTTATGAAGACATAGCCGCCGACACCCGACGCCGCCACCACGGCTGCGATCAGCGCCGCGACCGCGACTGCCCGTCGCGAGATGCGCCGCCGTTTGGGTGCAGGAGCGATGACCCTGGGATTGCCTAGGATCACCCCGCTACGCGCGACGACTGACTCCTCCGCCGGCTGGGGCTCTGCGATCGGCTCTGCAGCTGCGGTTTCCTCAGGCTTCGCGGCGGGCTCAGCGGCCTCAGATGGCGCGCTCTCGTTCTCGGCCGCCACTTCCTCTGCGGGCGCCTCGTCGGGCTCCGCGGCGATCGCCTCCCCTGCCTCTTGGGTCGCCTCGACCTCGGTCGCTTGCTCTCCGGCCAGGTCTTCGCTTTCGGCGGGCACCGGCTCGGCTGCCGCCGCCGTCTCTGCCTCGGCCGCCGCGGCTGCCGGCGCGTCAGTCTCCAGGGCCAATGCGGCCATCGCCTCGGGCGCGGTCATCCCTTCCGCGACCGCTTCCGCAGGCTCGCCCGGCTCCACCGCCGCCTGCCCCTCGGCGGTCCCTACCTCCGCAACGACGGCAGGCTCGGCCGGTTCCGGTTCCGCCTCGATTTCGGATGTCGCCTCGGCCGCCGTTTCCTCGGGCTCCGGAGCCTCCGCCCCAACGACGGCCGGTTCCGGCTCCGCCGCCGCATCGGCGCTCCCTTCGTCGGTGTCGGGCCCGGCCGCGTCCGGCTCCGCAGCCACCTCCGCCTCGGCCGTGACCTCCTCGGCCGTCTCTTCCTCGGGCGCGGGCTCGGGCTCGGCCCGCTCTGCTACTGTCGCCTCTTCCTCGACGTCGGCAGCGGGCTCGGCCGGCTCCTCGGCCAAGGGCTCCGCGGCCACGGCCTCGACTTCGGATGTTGCTTCGGCGGCCGCGTCTGCAGGCTCCGCAGCAGGATGCGCCGGTTCCGGCTCCGCCAGGGCCTCCACGTCGGCAGTCTCTTCCGCCGCGTCTGGCGTCGCCGTGGCCGGCTCCGCAGCCACCTCCGCCTCGGCCTTGACCTCCTCTGCCGTGTCTTCCGCGGGCGCGGACTCGGGCTGAGCCGGCTCTGCTACCGCATCCGCTTCTGTCGCCTCTTCCTCGACATCGGCAGTGGGTTCAGCCGGCTCCGCCGCCAGGGGCTCCGCGGCCACGACCTTGACATCGGCTATCTCTGCCTTGGCCCCCCGCGCGCGCTTGCGCGGCTTTGCCGCCACGCCCGCGTCTGCGGTGACCTTTTCGCCTGTCTCTTCCTTCGCCGCCTCTGGTTCGGGCTTAGCTTCTACAGCCTCCACCTCGGCGGTGCTTTCTTCGGCATCCGCAGTCGGCTCGTCAGGCACGACTACTAACGTCTCGTCGCCCTGTGCGGCTGGCTCCTCCGCTGCGGGCTCGACCGGCACCGACGTCGTGGTCAGCTCGTCGGTTGCGGCGTCCTCTGCAGTTGGGAGCTCGACCTGCTCCTCTGCTGCCGCTGCCGCCCGGGTTGCACCCCTGGACCGTTTTCCTCGGCGTTTGCGGGCTGTCCCTGCGGCTCCCCGAGCCCGAGCTGCTCCCAGCGTCACCTCCCGTCGAGCCTCCGCCGGGGGACGAGGCGGCCACTCGAGCGCCTCCGCCGCCTCCACGCCGTCGACCCCGGCCCCGTTCTTGGCTTCCTCGGCGCCCACGTCCGCGGTCTCGAGGGCTTCGGTCGCCTCGTCGAGGCTCGCAGCCGCCGCCGCTCCGCCCGGTATCGCCGCGGCGACCGCGGCCGCAATCGATGTTCGAGCTTCCCAGTCGCCGCCATAACCGCGCCGTGCCGCGCGGTCGAGGTGCCGGCGGAAGGCCTTGGCCGACGGATAACGGTCGAGCGGGTTCTTGGCCATCGCCTTGGCCGCCACCAGGGCCACCTCAGCGGGAACCGACGGTCGGCTTCTGTGGGCGTCAGGTACCGGGGCCTGGAGGTGCATGCGGAGGAGTTCATCGGTGCTGCCGGCCCTGAATGGCGGCCTGCCGGTGAGCAGCTCGAAGAGCAACGCTCCGCAGGCGTAGATGTCGGCCCTGGGATCGAGGTGGTCGCCCCGCACCTGCTCGGGGCTCATGTACATCGGGGTGGCGGCCGAGGCCACCGTCACCCCGGTGGCGCCCGAGACCGGCACCCTGATCGCCAGCCCGAAGTCGGACAGCCTCACCCGCCCCTTCTTGTCGACCAGGATGTTGGCGGGCTTGATGTCGCGATGGACCAGGCGCAACGCGTGCGCCCGGCCAAGGCCGATGAGGACGTCCTTGAGCACGCCGCAGGCCTGCTCGCCGGTCAGCCGGCCGCCAGCCGCAAGGAGCTGTTTGAGGCTGGAGCCGTCGATGAACTCCATGACGACGTAGATCCCGGACTCGTCGTCGATCACGCCCTCGACCTTGACATTGGGGTCCTGGAGCTCGGCCATGATCCGCGCCTCTTGCCTGAACCGTTCCAGGAAGAGCCGATCCTCGGCCAGAGCGGGCGCCAGCTGCTTCAATGCCACGGGCGTACGGACCCCGACGCGGCCCGCCAGCAGCACCCTGCCGTAGGCACCCTCGCCTATGGTACCGATGACCCTGAAGCCACCCACCTCGTCAGGGGTCACCTTTAGCATCGCGGCTCCCCCCCAGAGCAAACCCCTTGCATCACCCCGGCGCCCTCCCCGGGCGCCTTATATGTCACCTAACAGGTACACAATAGACCTGCGGCGGCAACCTTGGCTTGCCTGTTGCGGGGACGCCCGCTGACAGCGGCCGGGTGTCAGACCTCGGCCCGGGGCCGATACCTCCCCCACACCTCACGCAGCCGGCCGAAAACCTCGCCGATGGTGGCGTAGTCGCTGAAGGCCTGGCGCATCGGGTAGAGGACGTTTTCACTGCCCCGCGCCGCCGCCTCCAGGGCCGCCAGGTCGCGCTCCACCGCCTCGTTGTCGCGCTCGGCTCGCACCCGCTGCACGGCACGTCGCTGTTCCTCCTCGTGCTCGGGCGTGACCTTGAGGATCTCGAGGTCCTCCTCAGTGTCGGATTGGAACCGGTTGACGCCGACGATGACGCGCTCCTGCCTTTCCACCGCCTGTTGGAAGCGGTAGGCGGAATCCGCGATCTGGCGCTGCATCCAGCCCGACTCGATGGCTTTGACCGAGCCGCCCATCTCGTCGATCTCGTCGATCAGCTGGCGCGCCCCGGACTCCAGCTCCGACGTCAGCGATTCGACCAGGTAGCTGCCCGCCAGGGGGTCGGCGACCGGCGTGATGCCGGTCTCGTAGGCGATCACCTGCTGGGTTCGCAGCGCCAGGGTGGCGGCGAACTCGGTGGGCAGCGCCAGGGCTTCGTCGAAGCTGTTGGTGTGCAGCGACTGCGTGCCGCCGAGCACCGCCGCCATGGCCTCGACCGCGGTCCGGACGACGTTGGTGTGCGGCTGCAGCGATGTCAGCGACGACCCCGCCGTCTGGGTATGGAAGCGCAGCATCATGGAGCGCGGGTCCTTGGCGCCGAAGCGATCACGCATCAGCTCGGCCCACATCGTGCGGGCCGCGCGGAACTTGGCGATCTCCTCGAAGAACTCCATCTTGCAGTTGAAGAAGAAGCTCAGCCGGGGGCCGAAGTCATCGATCGCCAGCCCCGCGGTCAGCGCCGCCTCGACGTAGGCAACGCCGTTGGCCAGGGTGAAGGCCAGCTCCTGCATCGGGGTCGCCCCCGCCTCGGAGATGTGGTAGCCGCTGATGGATATGGTGTTCCAGCGCGGCATCTCCGTCGCGCAGTAGGCGAAGGTGTCGGTGACCAGCCGCATCGACGGCTCCGGCGGGAAGATGAAGGTGCCCCGGGCGGCGTATTCCTTGAGGATGTCGTTTTGGACGGTGCCGCTGAGCTTGTCGCCGCTCACGCCCTGCTTCTCGGCGGCCAGCTGGTAGAGCAGCATCAGGCCCGAGGCGGGGGCGTTGATGGTCATCGATGTCGAGACCTTGTCCAGCGGGATATCCCGCATCAGGGTCTCCATATCGGCCAGCGAGTCGATGGCCACGCCGACCTTGCCGACCTCGCCCTCCGCCACCGGGTCGTCGGAGTCGTAGCCCATCTGGGTGACGAGGTCGAAGGCCACTGACAGCCCGGTCTGGCCCGCCGCCAGGAGGTTCCGGTAGCGCTGGTTGGACTCGGCCGCGGTGGCGAAGCCGGAGTACTGGCGCATCGTCCAGGGGCGGCCGCGGTACATGTCGGGGTAGACGCCGCGGGTGAACGGGAACTCGCCCGGCGCTGGCGCCTCCGGGCCCCGGACGTCGGCCGCCGTGTAGTGCGGCTTCAGCGGGATCCCCGACTCCGAGAGTCGCTCGTCAGCCACGGTCTTTTCGCCTTCCGACGCGCTCTCCCCGGCGGGGGGGTCGCGTGAGACCGTCTTCGACATGGCCTAAGGCTAGCCGGGCCTTAGCGCCGCCGCCATCACGAACCAGTGGTCGACGTGGAGCTGGCTATCGACCTCGCGCACGTCGAGCGCGCGGCGGAGCTCTTCGCTGAAGCCGTCCACCAGGGCGTGGATCTCATTCGCGGTGGCCTCGTCGACGCCGTCAGTGAATGCCGTCAAGGGCCGGTGCCGGGTGTAGGTCTCGACCGACTCCACGGTGAAGTCCGCCCCCGTCAGCATCTCAACCCACTCGCTGGCGGCGTACTCGCGGACGTGGGAACGGTCGTGGAGGACGTCGAGGCGGTTGAGGGCGGCGTCGGCGCTCGGGTCCGGCGGCACGCTGCGGTCGTCGATGACAACCCGCCCGCCCGGGCGCAGGACCCTCCAGATCTCCTGGAGCGCCCGCTCGATATCAGCGAAATGGTGCGCCGCGCGACGGCAGGTCACCAGGTCGAAGGCGCCGTCGGGGAAGTCGAGGTGGTGGACGTCGCCCTCGACAAACCTGACGTTGACGACGCCTCGCTGCGCCCCCAGTTCGCGGGCGCGATCAAGCATCTCGGGCGTGAGGTCCTGGGCGACCACCCCGGCGACGAGGGGCGCCAGCGCCAGCGCGGTGTGGCCCGCCCCCGTCCCGATGTCGAGGACGCGCCATCCCGGCTCCGGCCGGGCCAGCTCGACCACCCGGTCGAGGACGGCGGCCTCGGTATGGATCGGACTGGTGACGTAGAAGTCGGCCCGCTCACCAAAGACGCTGCGGGCGGCGTCCTCTGTGGAGCCCATCGAGGCTGGTTCGATCCCTAGGGGCCTAGTGGCCGGCGCCGGCCTCGACCAGCTCGGTGAGGACCCCGCCGAAGGACCGGGGATGGACGAAGGCGACCAGGTGGCCCATCACGCCGACCCTCGGCTCTTCGTCCAGGAGCTGCGCGCCCGCTGTCTTCAACTCCGCCAGGGAGGCCCGGATGTCGTCGACCCGATAGGCGACGTGGTGCATCCCCTCGCCCCGCTTCTCCAGGAACCCGGCGATTGTCGATTGCGGCCCCGTCGGGGCGATCAGCTCGACGTGGGTACTCCCGAGGTCGATCATGGCCGCGTCGATGCCGTCCTTCTCCATTCGCTGGCGGTGGCTCGGCTCGACGCCGAGGAGCTCCCGGTACAGGGCTATGCCGGCGTCGAGGTCCGCGACCACGATGCCGACGTGGTCGATCTGGTTGAAGCTCAACCCGAGGCCGCCACCGTCGCGCTGTCGCCGGTCAGGATGCGCTCGATCTGGTCGAGGTGGTCCTCGAGATGGACCACCAATGGCAGCCGGATGAGACCCTCAACCCGCAGGTCGCCGAACTCGGTCTTGCACGTCGTCTGCCACTGCTCGATGGTGGCCGAGCGCAGGAACTTCAGGGTGCGGTCGTGCTGCTTCTTGGCCTCGGCCAGGATCTCCGGCACCGGCAACTGGGCCATCTCCTCGCCGACCTTGTCGCGCTGGCTGATGACGTCGCCGAGGTTTAGATCGCCAATTCGGCCGTGGGCCACCATGTAGGCGAAGACCCCATAGGCCCGCGAGAGGACAGCGACGTGGGCCAGGACCTCCTTGGCGTTCCAGGCTTCGCCGTCGCCGCGCTGATCGGGGATGCGCGCCGCAAGCTCCTCCATTCGCCGGCTGGCGGCCTCCAGCCGCTCCGCCGTCTGTCCCATGTCCAGCTCCGCCAGCTGGTTGAAGAACCGGGGGACGTCCGCCGAGGTGAAGGCGGCTGACTCCTGCTTCATCGAATTCCTCCTGTCGTCAGGGGCAAAGTCTAGGCGCGGCTCAGTAGCTCCTCAGGTACGTCTCCAGCTCCCACTGGGTGACCACGCGGTTGTACTGGCTCCACTCCAGGTCCTTGGCCGTCTTGAAGAGCTCGAGCGCCTCGCCGCCGAGGGCGTCGACCAGGACATCGTCCTCTTCCAGGGCCACCAGCGCCTCGCGCAGCGACGTCGGCAGGGCCTTGGCCGATACTCGGGAGGTGTCCTGGTAGCCGTGCTCCACCTCCTCCATCGGCGGGCCCAGCTCCAGCTCCTGGTTGAGCCCATCCAGGCCGGCGGCCAGCATCGCGGTGAATGCCAGGTAGGGGTTGCAGCTGGGGTCCGGTAGCCGCAGCTCGAGGCGCGTGCCCAGGCCGTCGGAGCCGGCGATGGCTGACGGCATCGGCACCCGGATCAGGGCCGAGCGGTTGTGGCGCCCCCAGCTGCCCGCCACCGGCGCTTCGTAACCCGGCACCAGCCGCTTGTAAGAGTTGACCAGGGGGGCCACCAGGGCACACATCCCGGGAGCGTGCTCGAGCTGGCCGGCGGCGAAGAATCGGCCGATCCGCGACAACCCGTAGGCGTCGCCGGGGTCGTGGAAGGCGTTGGCGGCGGCGCCGCGCTTGCCGGCGCGCAGCAGCACCTGGTGGGTGTGCATCCCCGACCCGGCGGCGCCGTTAAGCGGCTTGGGCATGAAGCTCGCCTGGAGGCCTCGACGCCGGGCCAGCTCCTTGACCGCAGGCTTGAGGGTTGTCAGGGCGTCGGCGGCACGCATCGCCGGCTGCATCGGCAGGTCCAGCTCGTACTGGCCGCTGGCGACCTCGTGGTGGCTGGATTCCACCTGCACGCCCATCGCCTCGAGGGCCACAACGATCTCCAGCTCGGCCTGCCGGGCGAGGCCGTGGCTGCGCTCGAAGTAGCTGCCCGGGTCACGCGCGAGCTGCCTGAGGCCGTCGCTGCCTTCGGGGAAGAGGAAGAACTCAACCTCGGGCGACACCAGGTACTCGAGGCCCGCCTGGCGGGCCGACTCCAGGATGCCGCCCAGGGTGGAGCGGCTGTCGCCGGGATATGGCCTGCCGTCGGGGGTGACCACGTCGCACAGGAGGCGGGCGCAGACCACGTCGGCGTGGGGGTCGGTGATGGCGAAGGTCGATAGCTCGGGGCGAAGGAACATGTCCGACTCCACCTCGCGGGCCACGCCCTCGATGGCCGAGCCGTCGAACCACTCCCCTGTCTTCAGGACCTGCGGCAGCCGGCTGATCGGAACCCAGACGCTCTTCACAGCGCCGGTGATGTCGGCGAACTGGAGCTCGACCTGGGCCACGTTGGCCTTGCCCGCCCGCGCCAGGATCTCGACGGGCGTGACAGCGCGGGCAGTGGTCGCTCTTGGCTGGCGCTTAGTGGCCATGTGTGAGCAGATAGTAGAGGTAGGTGGCCAGCGCCGACGCCGCCAGGAAGCCCAGGCTGAGCGCGGCGACGACCGCCCAGACCCAACGCTCGCTGGCGACCTTGATCGGCTCCTCCTCGCCGAAATCGAAGCCGCTCAGGTCCAGGTCCTGCCAGTGCTTGAGGTCGTGCAGCATCTCGCCGGCGTCCTGGTAGCGCTCGTCGGGGTTCTTGCGCAGCGCCTTGCGCACGATCGCCTCCAGCGGTGGCAGCACGTCTCGCCGGATCCGCCCCAGCGAAGGCAGCTGGGCGTTGACGTGCTGGCTCATCACCGCCATGGGGTTGTCGCCCTCCCAGGGCACGTGCCCCGCCAGCATCTCGAAGAGCATGATGCCGAGCGCGTACACGTCGGTGCGGGCGTCGCCGCGCTTGCCCTGGATCTGCTCCGGCGCCATGTAGTCGGGCGTGCCCATCGCCGACGTCAGCCATCGCCAGGTGAGCCGCCGCGCGCCCGATAGCAGGGCGATGCCAAAGTCGGTGACCACGACCCGGCCGTCGGGGGTGATCAGGATGTTCTCGGGCTTGAGGTCGCGGTGGTAGACCCCCTGCTTGTGGGCGTAGTCCATGGCGGCGGCGATCTGCTCGGCAACGTCGATGGCGCGGGCGGTCGGCAGCTTCTTATCTCGGCTGAGCAGGTCGCGGAGGGTCTCGCCGTCGACGTACTCCATGACCAGGTAGGGCCGGCTGCGGTGGGCGCCAAGGTCGTAGGACTTTTGGATACCGGGGTGGTCGAGCCGCTTGGCGATCTCCAGCTCGCGCCGGAAGCGGTCGAACGACTGGGTGTCGCCGAGGATGGCATCGTGGGGCAGCTTGAGCACGACCTGACGCCCCTCCGGGTCGACGGCTCGGTAGACGTCGGCGAAGGCGCCGTGGCCGATCGCCTCGTTGACCCGGAAGTCGTCGAGCTTGGTCCCCGGCTGAATCGCCACGCTCAAGGGTACGTTCCTGCCGACATCAGCTGAAGAACCTGCGCCAGCCGCCCTGCGCCGGGGGCGCCACCCCGGCGCTGACGACACGGACCATCAGGCCGCTGATGTTGTCCTCCCCGCCCCGCTCCCAGGCCAGCTCGGCGAGCTGGTCGCAGGCGCCCTGCAGGTCACCCGCGGTGAGCCCGTCCCGGATCTCGGCGACCTCCAGCTTGCCCCACATTCCGTCCGAGCACAAAAGGAAGGTGTCGCCATCCTCGAGCCCCTCCTTGCGGACATCGGTGCGGGTCAGGAGATCGTTGCCCAGCGACCGCGTCAGGGCGTGGCGGGCGGGGTGCTCGGCGGCCTGCTCGGCGGTGATGATCCGCATTCGCAGCATCTCCATCACCTGGGTGTGGTCGGTGGTGAGGATCTCGACATCGCCGCCGCGGAGCCGGTAGCCCCGGCAGTCGCCGACGTGGCCCAGGTGGGCCTCCCCGGGGCTGAGCACCAGCGCGCTCATGGTGGTCTGCATCTTGCCGCTGCCCTTGCCGGCGAGGGCGGCGTCGAAGATGCCGCGGTTGGCCGCCTCGAAGGCGGTACGGATCAGCTTGGCCGGCCGCACCTCAGCCCCGGGCCGGTGGCCACCGGCGTGGTCGAGGAGGATCTTCACCGCCATCTGGCTGGCGACGTCGCCACCTCCGTAGGCGCCGAGTCCGTCGGCGACGGCGAATACCAGCCCGACGCCTGCTTCGTCGCCCTTGTCTGAGAGGGGCGCGCCGATGCGACCCCAGCCGAGGGCATCCTCGTTTTGGGGCCGCACCGGCCCGGTTTCGCTACGGCTGGCAAGCTCCACCGCCAGCCCGGATGCTCTTGCGGTTGGAATGGTTGGCAGCGTACCTCCCTGCTGTTGGTGTCATCGCGGCGGTGCCCATACGTGGTTCGAGGCGCCAAGCCGGGGCTCGGCGCCTCGAAGTCCCGTACCTAGTCGACTACGCGGGGAAGGCTCCTCCTTCAGCCGCGGAGACCGCCGGGGCGGACTCGGGCTCCTCCTCGCTCACCGGCTTGCCGGGGTGCTCGGAGTGCAGAATCGGCTGCTTGCGGACGGCCGAGTTGACGACCATCCAGACGACCCCCGCCACAATCCAGGCGCCGACGATGCCGAGGGCGATGATCGTGTCGGTGGCGGTGCTGCCGCCGGAGGTGATGTTGAAGTACATGATCGCGAACAGCATCACCAGGTTCGCCACCAGGCCCAGGCCGGGCACAACGTAGTGCTTGATCACATGACGATCATGACGGCTGGCGAAGGCGATGATGCAGATCAGGTTGGTCATGCCGTACACCAGGAAGGTCCCGGTGTTGGACGCCAGCGTGATCTGGGTCAGGTTGTCGATGCTGACCACGCCGTAGGCGCCAATCACTGCCGAGACCAGGGCCAGGATCAGGACGCCGAAATGCGGGGTCGCGAACCTGCCGTGAAGCATTCCCAGGATGCTGGGCATCTCCTTGTCCCGGCCCATCACGTAGGTGATGCGCACGCCGGTGTTGAGGCATGCAAGGGTGGTGCCAATCAGCGCGATCAGCACGGTCGCGGCCAGGATCGTAGTGAGGATCAGGCCGGTTCCGCCCAGCATCGTGTTACCGATCTGCGTGATCATGTCGCCGACCGGGGCCGCGGACGCTGCCAGCGATGAATAGCCGGTGGCCGTCGCTCCGGCAACGGTCGACGTGAGACCGTCATTCACCATGTAGTTGGCGGCGAAGTACTCGATCACGTATGCCACCGCGCCCTGGATCGCCAGGGACAGCAGTATGGCGCGGCGGACATCCCGCTTGGGGTTCTTGGCCTCGGCGCCAAGCGCCGTGACCGACTCGAACCCGACCAGCAGCAGGATGGCGATGGTGCCCTGCATGAAGACGTTGGTCAGGTTGTGCGGCAGTACCACCGAAAAGGGGTTGGGGTGCGCATAGGCCAGGTCCGGGTGGGTGACGCGGAAGATGATCGCCAGGACCGAGAAGGCGAGCAGCGCCGTCAGCTGGATGACGTTGATGATGATCGCCGTCATCGTCGAGCCGCTGATTCCCCTGAAGGCGATGTAGCCCGTCACGCCCGCGAAGATCACCACCGGGATGATCGACTGCCAGGTGTTCAGGGTGATGTTGAAGAGGCTGAGGATGAAGACCGTGAGGACGCCGGTGAAGGCGACCATGATCCCGGGGTAGATCCAGTAGTAGAGGTGGGATATCCAGCCCACCGCGAACTTGCTCAGGCGGGCGAACTGGTAGTGCGCCTTCTTTTCCTTTTCGAGGAAGGCAGCCTCAGCGAAGAAGTACGAAGAACCGGCACCTGCCTGCGGGTAGGCATTGGCGAGCTCGGAGTAGGCGTACGCCGTCAGGAAGGCGAGCACCAATACGAATAGAAGGCCAGGGAGCATGTCCATGGCCGTGGTGTTGCCGCCTGCGGTCTGTGCACCCTGCAGCTGGAACGTCGTCCAGAGGAACGCTCCAGGGGCGATCAGCGCCATGGCGTTGATCGTCAGACCCGTCAGGCTGAGGGTCTTCTTCATTTCGGTAGGCGCGTTGGTAGCCAAGTTTGTCCTCCATCCAACCCATCCGCCCAGGGGACGTGAGGGAATCCGTTAGATGGGCACAAACATACGGAGGCCCCGCTCTCATCTCATGGTGCAGCCATGAGGACTTTGCCCGCCTGGTTTTGTGTGAAGCACACAAAAGAACGAGCGAGCGAAACTCGGACGGGCTAGCCCTCGGGGGTGGGCTATCCCTCCTCGCGGGGGTCGAAGTCGAGGTGCCTCACGATCTCCTCCCCGATAGCCGCGGCGCCCGGCGCCGGCCGCGCCATCACCGCCAGCTCGACCACCAGGTCGTGGTCACCGAATCGCAGCACCTGGGCGCCTTCGATGGCGTGCTCACCGACCTGGCTGGTGAACAGAAGGACGCAGCGATCGCCGTTGTCGAGGCTCTCCACGTAGCTGAAATCGCGGTAGACCTTGTCGAATGCGATCTTGAGGATGCCCATCACCCGTTCCCGGCCGACCACGTCGGCGGTTCCGAAGGCCGGCCCCCGGAAGTGGACCTCCTGGTCCAGCGCCGCCGCCAGGGCGTCCATGTCGCCGGCCTCAGCGGCCAGCCGGAATGCGTCTCTGCCCATCTCGAATCTCCGTTGGCTTCGAACTCGCCAAAAGCCTACGTCAAATGCCGCAAGATTCGAATTTAGTGTCCTAAGTACAAGCCAAAGAATCCCAACCGACCAAATTTGTGTCTTCAACACAAAGAAACAACCGTCTAGCCGGATAGACTCACCCCCATGACGCAGGTCCGCGTAGTTCAACCCCCGGAGGAGTCTTCCCTTCGTGAGCTGCTCTTCCTCCAGCGCCTGAGCAAGGCGGCAGCCTCCACGATCGAGCCCGACGCCCTTCTCGATCTGATCATCAACGAGACCACCGGCGCCATGCAGGTCGAGGTCTGCTCCCTCTACCTCTACAACACCGCAGAGGACGACCTGGTCCTGACCGCCACCAACGGCCTCGACAGCCAGAACGTGGGCAAGGCGCGAATGAAGCTGGGTGACGGCGTGACCGGCTGGGTGGCCCTGCACCGGCAGCCGCTGGTGGTCCCCGACGTCACCCAGGAGCCGCGCTTCCAGTGGATCCGCGGCGTGGACCAGAAGCGGCTAACGGCGATGCTGTCGGTGCCAATCCTTGCCGGGTCCCGGATGGTCGGCGTGTTCAATGTCCAGTCGGAGGACCGGCGCGAGTTCGAGAAAGCCGACATCGATTTCCTCGCCGCCATCGCCGGCCAGGTGGCCGGCATCCTCGAGCGGAGCGAGATGCACCGTCGGCTGGAGGCGCAGCTGGAGGAGATCCGCGGCTCCCAGGCGATCCATGAGCGCTTCACCTCGTTGGCGCTGTCGGGCGCCGGACCCGGCGCCATCCTCGAAGCCATCGCCACCCTGCGCGGTGCCCGCGTCGAGCTCTTCGACCCCGCCGGTTTCCGCTTCGAGCGCGCCGGCAAGGCGGGCAAGAACGAGGCCCTGGGGATCAGCCGGATCGAGATCCCCACGTCGATCTCGGCGTCGAGCTCTGGGGAGCCCATCGAGATCACGGCCGGCCGGCCGCCGCGCGATCTGACGCTCACCCCGATCCGCGCCGGCGACGAGCTGCTGGGCGTGCTCGCCGCCGACGCCTCCCCGGTCGAGCACCCCAACCGGCGGCGGGCCCTCGAGCACGGGGCCACCGTGCTGGCCCTGGAGCTGGCCAAGGAAAGGGCCGCTGCCGAGGTCGAGCGGCGGCTCCGCGGCGACCTCGTCGAAGAGCTCCTCGGCCACGCGCTGGAGCGCGATGAGTACGCCCGGCTTGCCGACCAGGCCGAGCGCCTGGGCTACCGCGTCTCAGCCAGGTCGTGGGTGATGGTGGTCGAGCCGGACGACGAGTCCGCGGCCCAGGCGCTGGAGTCAGGCAGCCTCCAGGACAGGCTCCACCGCCTGGTCTCCGACCTGGTTACGCGGCGCTTCAGCCAGTCCCTGGTGGTCACCCGGTCGGCCTCGTTGGTGCTGGTGATACCGGTGGCCGAGGCCGAGGACGACGGTCCGCCGCCCGCCGGCGAGCTGCGCACGCTCGAGGTCTTCGGTGACCTCATCCTGCAGACAATCCACCGCGTCGTCCGCGACGGCACCTTCTCCCTGGGCATCGGCAACGCCACCCAGGACGTTCATGAGCTGCCCCGTTCCCACGACGAGGCCCGCCAGTCGTTGCGCTTGGCGCGGCGTGGCGGCGCCCTCAGGCAGGTCGCCTCGTACCGCAACCTGGGCGCCTTCCGGCTGCTGCTGGAGGTGCAGAACCCGCTGGCGCTGGCACGGTTCGTCGAGGAGACGCTCGGTCCCTTGATGCGCTACCAGGAGGGACGGCGCACGCCCCTGATCGAGACCCTCGAGCGCCTCTCCGCGGAGCACTGGAACCGGCGCGCGGCGGCGCGGGTGCTCCACCTCCACGTCAACTCGCTCGCCTACCGCATCCAGCGAATCGAGTCGCTGCTGGGCGTGTCCCTGGAGGATGCGGAGACCCGGGTGGCGTTGAGCATCGCCCTGCGCGCCCGCTCCCTGCTGCCCGACTAGCACGGCCCGCGGGCCCGCGCCACGCGGCCAGGCCCCGATCGCCCGTAGCATCAGGTCGATGGAAACGCGGCGCTTCGGCCGGTCCAACCGGGATCTGCCCGTCATCGGGCTCGGCACCTGGAAGGTCTTCGACACCGACGACGTCGACGGCCCGCGCCGGGTGGTGGAGAGCCTTTTCGCCGAGGGCGGCCGGGTGGTCGACACCTCCCCCATGTACGGCCAGGCCGAGGTGGCTCTTTCCGCCGCGCTGCGCGGCCGCCGGCAGGACACCGTGGTCGCCACCAAGGTCTGGACGCCCTCCGTGGACGAGGGCCGCGCCCAGTACGCCCGCCAGCTGCGCTGGTTCGACGGCCACGTCGAGCTGGAGCAGGTCCACAACCTCGTCGCCTGGCGAGTGCACCTCGAGTGGATGGAGAGCGAGCGGGACGCAGGCCGGATTGGGCTCCTGGGCGCGACCCAATACCTGCCCTCGGCCTTCCCCGATCTCGCCCAGGTGATGCGTACCGGCCGCATCGACGCCATCCAGGTCCCCTATAACCCCGACGAGCGCGAGGTCGAGGCCGAGATCCTGCCGCTGGCCGCCGAGCTTGACCTCGGCGTGGTCGTGATGCGGCCGCTGGGCGCCGGCGGGCTGGGCCGCGGCCCTGGGCCTGACGCTCTGGCCGAGCTGGGCGTACAGACCTGGGCCGAGGCGGTCCTGAAGTGGGCCCTCAGCGACGAGAGGGTCCACGTCCTCATCCCCGCCACCGGCAACCCGGAGCACGCCGCCGCCAACGCCCGCGCCGGCAACCCTCCTTACCTCAGCACCGATCAGCGCCTCCTGGTCGAGGACCTCTGGGCCCGGCGCGGCTGACGCGGTTGGCCTCCAACTAACGGGAATCCCACCACCTCGGTGTCACAATCCGAAGATCGGTGGTGCTTACAGAGACATGGAGGCTGAGGCAGTCGGGGTGAACGTCATCCCTGCCAGGACTCGACAGGACGCAGCTGTCGATGATCGTCAGCGGACCGGCAACCGGCTGCCGGAAGCCTTCGAACGGCTCTTTGTCGCCGAATACCCCAGGGTGGTGGCGATCGCCAACCGCGTGCTGGCCAACCGGCACGAGGCGGAGGAGGTGGCCCAGGAGGTCTTCCTCTCTTTCCATCGCCATCACGACCCCGAAGCTCAGTACGCCGCGGCCTGGCTCCACCGGGCCGCCTGGCACTCCGCGCTCAACGTCATTCGTGGCAACCGACGCCGCGTGCGGCGTGAGGAGGTGACTGCGCCCGCCTCCGACGAGCAGGTCGCGGATCCCCAGGCGATCCTGGAGCAGAGCGAGGAGCGTCAGATGGTGCGGGAGGCCATGCGCCGCCTGCCTAAGAAGAGCTCGGCGGTGCTGGCCCTGCGCTACAGCGGGCTCAGCTATGCCGAGGTTGCCAGCGCCCTGGGAGTGTCTATCGGCCAGGTAGGGACCCTGCTGCGTCGAGCCGAACAGAGATTGCGCACGGAGGTCACCAATGCGACACCTTAGCGATGGAACCCTGCGACGGATGCAGGACGAGCCCCTCAGCACCACCGGGGCGGAGAAGGATCATTACCAGGAATGCGCGGCCTGCCGCGAGAAGGCGATGGCCATCGCCGCCGAGGCCGAGCGCGCCGGCATGCTGATGGCGGTACCCGAGAGCGGGGTCGACACCCAGGCCGCTTTGCAGCGCCTGCGCCGCGACGCCGATGGCTCGAAGGCCTACCGGCGCACGCCCTGGAACCGGCTCACCGCCGTCTTCGGCTCCGGCGGCAGCCGCGCCGCCCGGCCCGCGGCCGCGCTGGCGCTGGCCACCGCCATGCTGGTCGCACTGGTGGCCACTGGCGTGGCCGAGAACTTTGTCAAGGTCTTCGAGCCGCAGCAGTTCCAGGCGGTCCAGGTCCAGCCCAGCGACCTCAAGGGGCTGCCGGACCTGAGCCAGTTTGGCGACATGAAGTTCACCAAGGCACCCAAGTTCACCCCCGCGGCGGACGCTGCCGCGGCCCAGGCCGCATCGGGCCTGACCCTCAAAGCACCCAGCGACGCTTCGGTCCCCGACCGGGCCAAGGGCACGCCGCAGTACCTGACGATGTCGCAGCTGCAGGCCTCGTTCACCTTCAGCGCCGCCAAGGCCCAGGGCTGGGCCACGGCCAACCACCAGACCCTGCCGGCGATGCCGGCCGGGCTTGACGGCAGCACCCTGACGGTCACCGCGGGCCCCGGCATCGTCGCCGTCTACGGCGCCTCCAGTGACGCCGTCAGCCGCGGGGCGGGCGTGGCCAACCAGGGGAGTAGCGCCGCCACACGTGGTCCAGCCTCAGACGCCGCTGATCCCGGCGCAGTGAAGCCCGGCGCTCCTGCCAACGCCGACCCCGGCGCCGGCATCCTCTCCGGGACCAGGATCCCGACCATGGGCGTCGTCGAGATGACCACCCCGGTGGTCAGCTCCAACGGCGCCTCGGTCACGGCGATCGAGGACTACCTTCTCTCACTGCCCGGGTTCCCAGCTGACCTTGCCGCCCAGATCCGGGCCATCGGCGACCCGTCGACGACCCTGCCGATCCCGGTTCCCACCGGCCAGCAGAGTCACCAGGTCGACATCAACGGCGCCAAGGGCCTGTTCGTTGGTGACTCCACCGGGCTGGGCAGCGGCGTGGTCTGGACCAAGGACGGTGTCCTCTACGCCGCCGTTGGGACCATGACCGAGAGCGAGGTCACCGGGGTGGCCAGGTCGCTGCACTGAGCCAGGACGACGGGGTGATGCCAGACGAGGCACGGTCCGCGGGGAGCGCCCCATTCCCCGCCGGACCCGTGGCCGTGGTGGGAGTCCCGTCCCGCCGGGTCCACGACCCTGGTCTGACCGAGGAGGCCGCAGCCGCGGCCTCCTCGGCTTTGCACACCGTCGGCCTGACCAAGCGCTACGGCGACGTCGAGGCGCTGGTCGACCTCTCCATGACGGTGCCCCGTGGCGAGGTCTTCGGCTTCCTCGGCCCTAACGGCGCCGGCAAGACCACGTCGGTCAAGCTGCTCCTTGGCCTGGCCCGGCCCACCTCCGGCCACGCCTGGGTCCTGGGCGCGCCACTCGGCGACCAGAGCACCCGGCGGCACATCGGCTACCTGCCCGAGCTCTTCCGCTACCAGGGCTGGCTTCAGGCCGCCGAGGTCCTCAAGCTCCACTGCGAGCTGGCCCAGCTGCCGCGCCCCACCTGGAAGCACGAGATCGAGTACGCGCTCAGCACCGTCGGCCTCAGTGACCGAGGCGACGACCGTGTCGCCAACTTCTCCAAGGGCATGCAGCAGCGGCTCGGCCTGGGCGTGGCGTTGCTGGGCAGCCCCCACATGGTCTTCCTCGACGAGCCCACCTCGGCGCTGGACCCGGTTGGTCGCCGCGATGTGCGCGAGATCATCCGGCACATGAAGGCGCGGGGCACTACCGTCTTCCTCAACTCCCACCTGCTGACCGAGGTCGAGGCCGTCTGCGACCGGGTGGCCATCGTCGACCACGGCAGCGTCATCGCCACCGGCACCCTCGACGACCTGCTGGCCAGCAAGGTCGGCGTCCGCCTGCGGGTCAGCGGGCTGGACGCCGCCGGCATCCAGGTGCTTTCGCGCTTTGGCGCCGTCAGCGAAGGCGACGGCTGGCTGTCGATCGAGGGCGCCGGCCCCGAGGTCGTCCCCGACATCGTCGCGGAGGCGGTCTCCCGCGGTGCCCGCGTCTACGCGGTCGAGCCCCGACACGAGAGCCTCGAGGACCGCTTCATGGAGCTGCTCGGCGGCAACCACGTGGAGCTCGAGGCCTGATGGACACCGCCCTGATCGGCAACGGCCTGCTGGGGCTGCAGCCCCGCGTCATCTGGGCGATCATGCGCCTCACCATCCGCGAGACGTCGCGGCGCAAGCTGCTGCTGGCACTGCTGGGCCTGACCATCGTGGTCATCGGCGTGACCCTCTTCGGCATCTACAAATTGACCACCATCACCGGCCCCAACGAGCAGCCACTGACGCCGCTGGAGCTGAAGACCGTGGTCTCCCAGATCCTGATCCTGATCATGTTCATGTTCAGCTTCGTGCTGGCCCTGAGCGCTGTCTTCGTCGCCGCCCCGATGATCTCGGGCGACGTGGAGTCCGGCATCTCCCTGGCGATCCTTACCCGCCCCCTGAGCCGCGCTGACGTGGTGCTGGGGAAGTGGCTGGGCCTGGTGGCGCTGGTCTCCACCTACATTACGGGCACGGTCGTGTTCGAACTGATCGGCGTCTACCTGATCACCGACTACCAGCCCCCCAGCCCGGTGTTCACGATCCTGTTCCTGATCGCCGAGACCGTGGTGCTGATGACGCTGGCGCTCCTGATCAGCACCCGGCTGTCGGGGATGACCGGCGGCGTCATCGCGCTTGGCGCCTACGGCATCTCGTGGCTCGGCGGCATCGCCGGCGCCGTCGGGGCGGCCTTCCAGAACAGCACCATCACCCACATCGGCACCACCACCCAGCTCCTCCTCCCTACCGACGGCCTCTGGCGCGGCGCCGTCTACAGCATGGAGCCGGCCGCGATCATCACCATCGCCCGCGCCGCCGGCGCCGCCGGCCGGGCAGCCAGCGCCAACCCGTTCCTCGAGCTCAACCCTCCCCCGCTCACCTATCTCTTGTGGTGCGCAGGATGGCTAATCGCCATGCTTGCGCTCACGGTCTATAGCTTCCACCGCCGGGAGATCTGACCCCGGCCCCGGGGCCGCCACCCAGCCTTTGGCATAATTCCCGGTCGTGCGGTACGCACGATCGAGCCAGGTCGCGGATCGTGGAAGGGCCACAAGCGCGTAGTTGATTCCGCCGTGTAGCCTCGCTTGGTGCGCGGCGGGGGTTCCCGGTTTTCTGCGCCCCACAGCCCTTGAGTGACCGGCATACGCCGGAGTTAGAGATGGAGATGGAGGATTCCGATGGGTAAGGCTAAGACCGGCGCGGTTGCATCGAGCACCCTGGCCGAGACGATCCGAAAGGCAAAGGCGGCGGGTGCCCTGATGGTAGACGTCCGGTTCACCGACCTTCCCGGGTCGACCCAGCACTTCTCGGTGCCGGTCGACGAGTTCACCCCCGACCTCGACAAGGAGGGCCTCGGTTTCGACGGCTCGTCGATCCGCGGCTTCCAGGCCATCAACGAGTCGGACATGCTCCTGCTCCCCGACTCGACCACCGCGTACATGGACCCGGTCCTCCAGGTCCCCACCCTGGTCATCCACTGCGACATCTTTGACCCCATCACCCGCGAGCCTTACAGCCGTGACCCGCGCTACATTGCCACCAAGGCCGAGGCCTACCTGCAGAAGTCGAAGGTGGCCGACACAGCCTACTTCGGCCCGGAGGCCGAGTTCTACATCTTCAACAGCCTGACCTTCGACCAGAACGCGCACAGCGGCTACTACTTCATCGACTCCGACGAGGGCATCTGGAACAGCGGCATCGACGGCGGCGAGCCCAACCTTGGCATGCGCCCGCGGCATAAGGAGGGCTACTTCCCGGTGCCGCCGGTCGACAAGCTGCAGGACTTCCGCAGCGAGCTGACCCTCCGACTGATCGACGCCGGACTGGGCGTCGAGGTCCAGCACCACGAGGTCGGCACCGCCGGCCAGGCCGAGATCGACCTGAAGTTCACCACCCTCAAGCAGATGGCGGACAACATGCAGGTCTACAAGTACGTGATCAAGAACTTCGCCGCCTCGCGCGGCTACGTGGCGACCTTCATGCCCAAGCCCCTGTTCATGGACAACGGCAGCGGGATGCACGTGCACCAGAGCCTCTGGAAGGCGGGCAAGCCGCTCTTCTCCGGCACCGGCTACGGCGGCATCAGCGACATGGCCCGCTTCTACATCGGCGGCATCCTCAAGCACGCCCCCGCACTGCTGGCCTTCGCCGCACCCACCACCAACAGCTACCGCCGCCTGGTACCCGGCTACGAGGCGCCCATCAACCTGGTGTACTCCAAGCGCAACCGGTCGGCCTGCGTCCGCATCCCGATGTACAGCACCAACCCCAAGGCCAAGCGCATCGAGTTCCGGTGCCCTGACCCGTCGGCCAACCCCTACCTGGCCTTCAGCTCCATGCTGATGGCCGGCCTGGACGGGATCAAGAACAAGATCGAGCCACCGGCGCCCGTGGACGCTGACATCTACGAGCTCAGCCCCAAGGAGAAGGCCAGGATCAAGGGCACCCCGGGCACGCTCGGCGAGTCCCTCGCGGCGCTGGACAAGGACCGTGGCTTCCTGCTGGAGGGTGGTGTCTTCACCGCCGACCTGATCGACACCTGGATCGATTACAAGCAGGAGAACGAGATCGAGCCGGTGGCGCTGCGGCCGCATCCCTGGGAGTTTTACCTCTACTCCGACATCTAGGGCTTCTCTTAGCCTGCCCTCATGGTCTGGCGGTTTCTGATCGGCTGGCCAACCGAAAATTGTGAGACAAAATACCTAGACGGCCCGCACAAAAAGGTGCAATGTACGGGGTACACAACCGGATCTCAGCGTCGAGGGGGGGAAGGAGTCAGTGTCGTGGCTTGGATCATGTTGGCGGTGGTCATTGCTTTCTTTGCCGGCGTGACGTTCACGCTGGTCGTCCTCAGCTTCAGCCGGGCCGCGAGCATGGGCGACGAGATGCGTTTCAGGGAGCAGGACTCGGCCTGAAGTAGGCCGGGGGACCGGCGACCAGCCCCGGACCGTCACCGCCAAGCGGGTATCCTCTAGCGCCGCCAGGAGGTCGGCGCCGTGGGAATCGACGACATCAGGACCGTTTGCGTGGTCGGATCCGGCACGATGGGATCGCAGATCGCCCAGCAGACGGCGCTGGGCGGGTACGACGTCTGGCTCACCGATGTCAGCGACGAGCAGCTGCAACGGGCGGTCGACAGCAACCACAAGCTGCTGACCCGGCGCGTCGAGAAGGGCCAGCTGGCGGAGGCCGACGCCACCGCTGCGCTGGAGCGGGTCAGCACCACCTCCTCATTGGAGGACGCCGCTGGTGCCGCCGACTTCGTCTTCGAGGCGATCGTGGAGAAGCTGCCGCCCAAGCGCGAGCTCTTCACCCGGCTGGACGCAATCGCACCTGCCCACACCATCCTGGCGACCAACTCGTCGACGATCCCCATCTCCAGGCTGGCTGACGCCACCAGCCGGCCCGACCGCTGCTGCAACACCCACTTCTTCCACCCGGTGCTGGTAATGCAGCTCTGTGAGGTGGTCAAGGGCCCCGAGACGTCCGACGAGACCGTGGCAACAACCATGGAGTTGATCCAGCGGATCGGCCGCGTGCCCGTGCTGATCGAGAAGGAGATCGACGGGTTCGTCGTCAACCGCATCCTCCACGCAGCTTCCCAGGAGGCGATGCGGCTTTACGAGGGCGGCTACGCCGACTTCGCCAGCATCGACCTCGCCGTCGAGAAGGGGCTCAACTGGCCCATGGGGCCATTCAAGCTGGCCGACTTCAGTGGCATCGACGTCACCTACAACGCGCGCCGTGAGAAGTTCGAGGCCAGCGGCGACGAGCGCGAGAAACCCCCCGATTTCCTGGCCCGGATGGTCGACGCCGGGCGCCTGGGGCGCAAGACAGGCACGGGTTTCTACGACTACGGTTCCGGCAGCCCGGTGCCTGCGGAGGACCCGCGAAAGCCTTAGTCTGGGGCCCGTGACACTGGAGAACGGGGCCGAGATCGGTCCGTACCGCATCGTGGAGCGGGCCGGCAGCGGCGGCATGGCCTCGGTCTACAAGGCCTACCAGGCTTCGCTGTCGCGCTACGTCGCGATCAAGATCCTGCCCGAATACCTGGCCGACGACAGCGACTTCCGAGAGCGATTCCAGGCCGAGGCGACCGCGGTGGCAAGCCTGCGGCATCCCAATATCCCGGCGATCTTCGACTACGGCGAGGCCGCCGGTTCCACCTATCTCGCCACCGACTACATCGACGGCGGCACCCTCTCCGACCAGATGGGGCGGCCGCTGCCGCTGGACTACACCCTCCGCATCCTGCGACCGGTGGCGTCGGCCCTGGACTACGCCCACAGCCGGGGGGTGCTGCACCGTGACATCAAGCCCTCCAACATCCTGCTCTCCCGCGAGGGGCAGCCGATGCTCAACGACTTCGGCCTGGCGCGGATGATGGAATCCGAGGTCCGCGTCACCCAGGCGCCGACGGTGATGGGCACCCCCCAGTACATGTCGCCGGAGCAGTGCTCCGGTGAGGAGGTTGGGCCGCCGGCCGACATCTACTCCTTCGGGGTCATGGCATACCAGATGCTCACAGGCCGGGTGCCCTTCAGCGCGCCCACGCCGGCGGCGGTGATGATCGCCCAGATGAACGAGGCGCTGCCGCCGCCTCGAAGCGTCAACCCCGACCTGCCCGAGAGCGTCGAGAAGGCTCTCCTCAAGGCCCTGGCCAAGGACCCAAAGGACCGCTTCCTGAGCGCATCCGGCTTCCTCGAGGCGCTGGCCTCCGGCCCGCAGCAGCCGTCCGGCGCCGGTGGTGGTGGCTCCGACGCGACCCGGCCGGTGCTCCCGGCTCAGCCGCCATCGCCCGGCGGAGGCGTGGCCAGGGTCCGACCGACCGCGTCGTCCGGCCCGCGCTCGCGGCGGCCCCTGGTGCTGGCCGCGGTCGCGCTGGTGGTGCTGCTCGCGGTCGGCGGGGGCGGGGCCTACCTGCTGACCCGCCCTGGTGGCATCGCCGGGGCGGGTTTGACCGGGGCAACGACGACCTCGCCCAAACCGACGGCGACACCCCCAGGGGGCGACTGGACGCCCGGGGACAAGATGGCCCAGGCCACCCCGCCTGTCGCGCGCGGGCGGCTGCTGTGGTCGGCCGCCCTCGGTGGGGGCACGACCGACTTCGCTAAGCCCAACCAGCGCGGCTCAGCCGATGGAAGCAGGCTGACGGCCGCGACGGGCCACGCCGACATCGCCATCCTCAAGCCCGACGCCTTCTTCTACGTCAACACTGTTAGTCCCAACCAGGCGAGCTACATCGCCGAAACGGACATGGCGATTCAGCCGGGGTCGCACTTCACCGCCCGCTGGCTCTACCGGCGCGGCGACGCGTCGCATGGCTCGATGATGATGGCATTCGACTCCGACCAGAACCAGTTGAGCTACGGGTACCTGCCGCCCGGCGACAACGCGTCGCCCGAGTTGTCGAACACGACCAGCATGCCCGAGCTGTTCACGGGTGGCGTCTTCACCCTGACGGCGCAGACCGCCCCTGACGGCGCAACCCTGTGGGTCAACCAGAACGAGATCGCCAACTTCACCGAGACCCGCGGCGCGCCGACCTCAGGTGTCGCCTACGACGCCTACGGCCAGGGCGGCGCCTTCCGCGTCCTCGGCGTCCGAGTTTACGCCCTGCACTAGGCCACCCGGCCCTCCGCCGGGGGGTCGACGAGGGCCTCGGGGGGCACCGCCTCGGCGGCCGGGGTCGCCTGCCCGGTCCCCAATGACCTGGCCGTGACGATCAGGGCCACGGCGAGGATGATGATCCCGCCGCCGATGATGGTGGGAAGGGTGAGCGGCTCACCCAGGATGAAGAACCCCAACACCACCGCTACCGCCGGGTTGACGTAGGCGTAGGTCCCCGCGATCGACGGGCGGCTGGTCTTGAGCAGCCAAACGTATGACGTGAAGGCCACGATCGACCCGAAGAACACGAGGTAGGCCAGCGCCAAGACGGAGCGTGCTGACAAGGTGCTGAGGTGGACCTGGCCCAGCTCGCCGGATGCCACCGCCAGCACCGCCAGCACCGCCGAGCCGCATAGCATCTCGAGGCTGGTGGCGACGAGCGGCCTCCGCGGCAGCGGCGCCCGACGCGCGTAGATCGAGCCCGAGGCCCACAGGATCGCGGCCATTAGTACAGCGCCAACGCCGATGATGCCGTTGCCGGCGCCGGACGGTCGCGCCAGCACCGCCACGCCGAGCAGCCCGATTACCACGCCCACAACCACCGGCCAGGTGAGCCTCTCGTCGCCGAAGAAGTGCGACAGCACCACCATCCACAGCGGGACTGTCGCTACCAGGAGGGCGGCGAGGCCGGAGGAGATGAACTGCTCCCCCCAGCTGACCAGGCCATTGCCACCCGCGAGCAGCAGCCCGCCCACGATCAGTGCCGCCAGCCACTGGCGCGGACCCGGCCGGTCGCTGCCATCGGGATCGCCGCGTCGGATCGCGAACACGTACATCAGCGCCCCCGCGAGCGCGAACCGCACCGCCGCCATCAGGAACGGCGGCATCGTCTCGATGGCGATGCGGATGGCGAGGTACGTCGATCCCCAGATGACGTACAGGGCGAACAGCGGCGCCACCAGGGTGATCAGCCGGCCACGAAGACGCTCCATCTACGGAGTTTAGGAACGCGGACGACCCCGCCCGCCTTCCCTATTGGATCAGCTGGGCCACCACGTACTGCGGCTGGATGTTCTCGGGCGTCGGGTTATACGGCTCCCTAGCCGGGCCGCCGTAGCGGGTGGTAACGCGCAAGCCCTGTCGCTCCAGCAACAGGTCTAGCTCGCGGGGAAAGATGAACGCCAGCGTCATCTCATCCTCCCAGGCCGCCAGCTCCCGGTCGTCGTCCGCAGTAGAGACGCGATGGCGAAACCGGTTGTGCATCAGCTGGCGGCCGAGGTCGACGTTGCGTACGATCTCCCGCCGCACGTGGACCTTGCCCTCGCCGTCCCTCCCCTCGATGTCGTGCTCCATGTCCACCTCCCAGTCGCTCGAGGTCGACAGGCGGGCCGGGTCGGGGGTGAAGACCTCCAGGGCAAAGGCGCCGCTGGGGGCGAGGTGCTCGCGGACGGCATCGAGCGCCTGCTGCCGCTCGCCCGCCTGGCTAAGCATCAACAGGGTGTTGAAAGGTAGGCAGACGAAACGATATGGGCGGTCCAGGCGCAGCCTCCGGAGGTCCTGCTGGACCGGCTCAACCCGCTCTGCCAGCGCCGCGGGCTCCTCGCCGAGACGACGGCGAAGCAGGTCGACCATGTCAGCGGAGCTGTCCACGGCGGTGACGCGGAAGCCGGCCCTCGCCAGCGGCAGCGTGATACGGCCCGACCCAGATCCAAGCTCCAGGACGGCGCCCCCCGGACCTGCCCACTCTCCGGCCAGGACCTCGTAGAACTCGATGTCCTCGGTCCGCCAGCCGTAGGCGGCGTCATACCAACGGGCCGCGTCGCCGCTGAAGTAGGCGCCGTTGTCGGGCGGCGGTCCGCCCTGGCTCAGGTTACGGAGAAGAGCCGGGTCACGCGGTTGAGCGTGTCCACCCGCCACATGCCGCCGATCTTGAGCTTGCCGTTGATGATCGCCTTGACCACGTTGCGGCCGTTCTCATCGAAGTAGTTGGGCATCCCCATCGGCCCGGTCTTGACCAGGTTGAGCGCCATCACGATGTCCGAGTCAGCCTTGATGCTGACCGCGGGGCGACCCCGCTTGCCGTTGCGGACAACCAGGTCGTCGCCGGCGAAGGTAAGCGTCAGGGCCTCGTCGATGTCGGGCACCTCGATCGAGACGCTGGTGCCGCTGAGCTTGTGGAAGTCGTCCCAGCGCTCGGGGTTCTGCTCGATGTTGGCGGTGATCAACCCGGCGAGCATGGCGGCCATGGGGCTGGCCTCATCCTCGCCGTCGGCGTACACGACCTCGGGGGCGACGTCACTCATGACCGCGCTCATGCCCTGCGCCGATCCGCTCGCCTACGCGGGAACCTCATCGGGGTACTCCACGGGCACCCGGGTGGTGCACTCCGTCATCTCCTGGCTGGCCTTGGTGTAGCGCACGATGGTGGGCAGGTCTCCCCTGAGCTTCAGCTTGCCCTGCATCATCGCCTTGGTGGAGTCCAGCTCCTTCTGGGCAACCTGCTTCCACCGGGTGTAGGGGCCGCGGATCACGAAGTCGGCCTTCTCCGCCTCGTCCTCGCTGACCACCTTGATGTCTCGCGCCTCGCCGTGCCAGAGGTCCATCCAAATTCCCTTGGTCTCGGGGAAGTTCTTCTCCGGCTCCGCCTCGACGATCAAAGCGACCACGCCCTCCCAGCCCTGCGCGGCCTGCTTGTACACCGCGCTGTTGTTGATCTCGTTCTTGTAGGCGTCCGCCCATTCGTCACTGAAGGCTTTGTAAGCCATCGACACCGCACCTCCTCAGGGGTCAAGTGAACTCGCGTCGCTCAGTCTAAGCCAAATCGCGGGCGCGCCGGAGCGCCCTACCCGAGGCGCTTGAGCCGGAGGACAGGGACGCGGCCGTCGACGCCACGCAGGCGCTTCTTGCCGCTGTCTTGAACGCTGAGGCCGGCCGCATGCCAATCGTGGTCGCTGATGTGCCGCTCGGGCTTGGCGGCCAGGATGCCGCCCGCAGGGGCGATGTCGGTCAACCGCGACGCGACGTTGACGGTACGGCCGAAGAAGTCGGCGTAGGCGCGCAACATCGGCCCGTATGCGACGCCGATGCGGACGGGCGGTAGGCCGCTGGCAGCCGCGGCCTCGAGCAGGTCGGCGGCGACGGCGCCGGCGGTGAGCAGGTCGGGAGCGGTGAACATCACCGCGTCGCCGATGCTCTTGACGATGCGGGCGCTACGGCCGAGGGTTGCCTCCTCGGCGGCGTGGAGCAGCTTCTCCGCCATCTGTGACACCTCCAGCGCGTTCATCCGGACCGACGCGCTGGTGAACCCGACGATGTCGGCGAAGCCCACCGCCTGCTCGACGGTGCCGTCGAGGCCGCCGGCCTGGTGTTCGACCTCGAGAATGGTTTCCTCCAGGGCCGAGGCCTCCAGCTGACGGCGCAGGATCATCTCCAGCAGGGGGCCGGTGGTCGGCACGGTTAGCTCGATCACCGTCGCCAGGCGCAGCATCAGCTCCAGCTCGCTGGCGCCGGCGTCGGCGAAGGGCCGCGTGAAGCGGCGGCGGAAGAGCTCGAGGAAGGCCTCGGCGATCTCATGGGTGGCCCGGCCCACCACGGACGCCACCTCGACCAGGTCGTCATCGGAATACACCGACCGCATCGCGCCCAGCAGCCGGAGGGCATCCATCTCGCTGTCGGTGTAGACAGGCTCGTCGGGCTCGCCCGGCGCCGCGCCGAGCGCCCGAGTGAATCGCGCCAGCAGCTCCGGCGGTACCCCGGCGGCGGCGGCGGCCTCTTCCCGGGTGGTGGTGGCTGGGCGGCCGATAGATCGTTTCAGCACCGTCAGCGCCAGCTGGTTGTTGGCGGCCGCCTCGAAGAGCTCCTCAGGGACGGCGCCGTGGCGCAGGAGGTAGTCGACCAGCCGGGCGCGCTCCAGGGCGTCGCGGCCCCAGCGCTTGGTCCGGCCCACCTTCTTGGGCTCGCCCAGCAGGCCGGCGCCGGCCCATCCCGTCAGCGCCTGGCGGGAGCGACCCACCAGCTCGGCGATCTGGCCCAGGGTCATGGCGTCGCTGACCGCGCCCGACGTCGGCGGCTGGGCCAGCACCTGCATCGACCTCGCCAGCAGCGCCGCGCTGACGCTGCTGGCGCCGCTGTAACGCGCCAGAGGCGCGCTCGCCTGGGCCACGTCGCGCACCACCTCGCCGGGTATGGCGCCGATCATCAGGTCGATCGCGGTCTTGGACAGCTTCTTGCCCGTCAGGCTCCGGCGCGCCCGCCGCGCCACTTTCTGGGGCGCCCGGGCGACCTTCTTGGCGCCCTCCGCCGGTGCCGCCACCGCCGCCCGGGTGGCGTCGGC
>JBARRR010000030.1:0-5448 GCA_049644325.1 Candidatus Dormiibacterota bacterium | reverse complement strand
CGGAGGAAGGAATGGACCTTCCGCACGCAGTCGAGGGCATCGATGGCGTCCCGCGCGCTCTGCAGCACGTTCTCCTGTGCGGGGTGGGTGAGGATCACGATCTCGGCGGTGTCGGCGCTGGTGTCGTTGCTCTTCTGGGTGACGGAATCGATCGAGATGTGGTTGTCGGCGTAGATCCGCGTGATCTCGGCGAGGACGCCGGGGCGGTCCTCAACCTCCATCCGGTAGTACGCCCGGCTGACGACCTCGGTGAAGGGCCGGACCTCGTAGTTGCGGTCGAACCACATCGGGATCCGGTTGTCGACGTCCTTGCGCATGGAGTGGACCAGGTCGATGAGGTCGCCGACCACGGCGCTGGCGGTTGGCCGGCCGCCGGCGCCCTGGCCGTACATCAGGACCGTTCCCACCAGGTCGCCGTCGACGACGACGGCGTTGTTGCTGCCGCCGACCCGCGAGAGCAGGTGGCTGAGCGGGATCAGCGTGGGGTGCACATGCAGCTCGACCGCGCCGTCGCGCTTGCGGCCCTCTGCCAGCAGCTTGATGGCGTAGCCCATCTCGGCCGCGAACCCGAAGTCGCGCGGATCGAGGTCGGTGATGCCCTCGCGGTAGACCTGCGAAGGATGGAGGCGCGAGCTGAACGCGATCGAGGCCATGATCGCCAGCTTGAAGACGGAGTCGAAGCCGTCGACGTCGGAGCTGGGATCGGCCTCGGCGTACCCCAGCTGCTTGGCCTCGGCCAGCGCCTCCTCGTAGGAGCGCCCCTGGGCCATGCCATCGAGGATGTAGTTGGTGGTGCCGTTGATGATCGCCTCGATGGAGTTGATCTCGTTGGCCAGGAGATCGATCTTGAAGGTCGAGATCAGGGGGATGCCGCCCCCGACGGCCGCCTCGAAGTAGATGTCCACGTGGTGCTCGAGCGCCAGCTCCAGCAGCTCGGGGCCGTACTTGGCCATCACCTCCTTGTTGGCGGTGACGACGTGCTTGCCGCTCTCGATGGCGCGGCGCAGGTAGTCATGCGCGGGCTCGTCGCCGCCGATGACCTCAACGATGATGTCGACGCCGGGGTCGCTGAGGACGAGCTCGGGGTCGTTGGTCAGGGGTGCAGTGGGCTGGTAGCCGCGCGCCTTCTCCGTGTCACGCACCAGGACTTGCTGGAGGCAGAGCTCCACGCCGGTGCGGCGCTGGATCATCTCGCTGGCCTGCTCCAGGCGTTCGGCCACCTGGGAGCCAACGGTGCCCAGGCCAAGCAGGCCGACGCCGTATTGCAAATCGGACATGACGGGCGAATTCTAGGGCAGCAAGGTCCCGATCGAGCCCAGCGTGAGGCACACTTTCGGCGATGACGCAGCCAGGAGGGGTGCTGGTGGTGGGGTCGGTCGCTCAGGACTTCGTCGAGTCCCCGCGGGTCCGGCTGGACGGCGAGCTGGGCGGCTCAGCGGTGTACTTCGCCCTGGCGGCGCGCTACTTCGGCCCGGTGGCGGTGATCGGCGCGGTGGGGGCCGACCGCGCGTCGGAGCTGCGCCAGGTGCTCGATTTCGCCGACCTGTCTCGGCTCACCGTGACGCAGGAGCCGACGTACACGTGGCGTGCCCGTCGCGAGGTCGACGGCGGCGAGGCCGAAACCCTCGAGCGGTTCGCCGGCGGGTACGCCGGCTACCGCCCGCAGATGGAGCCGCTCGAGGCGCTCCCGCGCACGGTGTTCCTGGGCAGCGCCGACCCCGAGCTCCAGGTGGCCGTGGCCAGGACCCTGCCTCCCGGGACGATGGTGGCAGGGGACACCATGGATATCTTCATCGAGCGCCAGCGCCCGCTGGTGGAGCAGATGCTGACCAGTTGCCGCGTCCTCTTCGCCACCGAGCACGAGCTGGAGTTGCTGGCCCGCACTCGCGGCATCGCAGCTGCGGCGACGCTTGCGCTCGACCGCTTCGACCTGGGCGCCGCCGTGGTCAAGCGAGGCGCAGGCGGCGCCATCCTGCGGACCCGGGACCGGCATGATCGCCTCCAGGCGCCTGAGGTGGACGTCATCGACCCCACCGGGGCGGGCGACGCCCTCGCGGGCGGGATGTTGGGACGCCTGGCGGAGGTCACGGCCGCCGACTCGGTCGGCGGGTCGGGCGCGGGCCGGTCGACGATGGCGGCCGACACCCTGCTGGAAGCCATGGCCTGGGGCATGGTCACGGCGTCCTTTGCGATCTCGGCGCCGGGACTGGCCGGACTGCGCAATGCCGGCATGGACCAGGTGGTCGCCCGGCTGGTGAGTTACCGCCGCGAGGAAGGGCTCTAGGTCAGGACCATCACTTCCCGCCGATCAGCTGGCTGACCACCAGCGCAATCGACATCACCGTGACCAGGGCAGTGACCGCCCAGCCAAGCGTAGACAGGACCCGCCCACTGGCCAGGTTCCCCAGCATCCGCCGGTCGGTGGCCATCAGCATCACGAACACCAGGATCACAGGGACCAGGAGTCCGTTGAGCACCGCCGACAGGAAGATGACCTGCACCAGCGGCAGCCCTGGGATCATCACGAACAGGGCGGCGAAGCCGATGAAGAACGCCAGCAGGCCGTAGAAGGCAGGCGCCTGCCGGATCCGCCAGCCCAGGCCCCGCTCCCAGCCGAAGGCCTCGGTGGCGAAGTAGGTGCTGGTCAGGGGCACCGTCCCCAGCCCCAGCAGGGATGCGGCCAAAAGGCCGCCCGCAAACAGAACCTCGGCGCTCTTGCCAGCGAAGGGCTCCAGCGCCTGCGCCGCCTGGCTGGCGTCGGTGATGTTTGTCTGACCATGCGCCCATAGAGTCGCGGCGCATGCGACCACGATGAACCCGGCAACGACGTTGGTGATCAACGACCCGGCGGTGACGTCCATCCGCGTCGCGGTCAGGTCATCGGCACGTAGCCCCTTGTCGACGCAGAACGACTGGATGAAGGCCTGTCCCCAGGGGGTGATGGTGGTGCCGACCGTCCCCACCACGGCCAGGATGTAGACCTGGTCGAGGGAGACGTGCGGGACGACGGTGAAGAGTGCGGCCTGGCCCCAGTCAGGCTTGGCTAGGACGGCTGAGATCGCGTAGGCGATGGAGATGGCCACCCCGCCGGCCAGGAACGCGTACTGGATGGCGCCGAATCGTCCCCTGCCCAGCAGGAACATCATGCCAGCAGCGGACACCACCGCGCTCATGATCACCGGCACGTGGAAGAGGGAGAGCGCGGCGGCGATGCCGGCAAACTCGGCGACGGTGGTGCCGAGGTTGGCCACCAACATCGTCAGGACCGCGAACGCCACCCAGCGCACGCCAAAGCGCTCTCGGATCAGGTCCGCTAGCCCCTTGCCAGTGGCCAGCGCCAGGCGCGCCCCCGTTTCCTGGGTGATCGCCAGGGCAAGCATGCTCGCCAGGAGCGCCCACATCAGGCCGTAGCCAAACTGCGCCCCCACCACCGAGTAGGTGGTGATGCCGGCGGAATCGTTGTCGGCGAAGCCGCTGACCAGGCCCGGGCCCAGGGCCGCCAGGAAGGCCAGCCGGCTGGCCGGCAGCAACCACGTGCGCAGCGACGACCAGCGGCTGCGGGGACGAAGACGGCCTCGGATGCTCTCGGTGTTGGGGACTCGGAGGTTCACCGCGCTTCTCCATCAGGCGCTCACCCGAAGATCCGAAGGCGCCGCCGGCCGCCGCCGGAGAGCACCGTCTCCATGACATCGTCGACGGTGATGATGCCCTCGAGGTGGCCGTCGACGTCGGTCACGGGCACTGCCAGCAGGTTGTATTTGCGCATCACCTCGGCGACCTCGGCGCTGGAGGCGTCGAGGGGAACGCTGACGACCTTGCGGGTCATGATGTCGGTGATCGGAGTCTCCGGCTGGGCCACGATCAGGTCGCGGAGCGATAGCACGCCGAGCAGGTTCTCGTTGCGATCGACAACGTAGACGTAGTAGACCGACTCCGCGTCAGGCTCGAGCTCGCGCAGCTTGTTGATGGTCTCGGCTGCGGTGAGGTCGCTGGAGACAGCGACGTACTCGGTGGTCATCAGCCCCCCGGCGGTGTCCTCCTCGTAGTGCAGCAGCTCCTCGACCTCCTCGGCGTCAGCCTCCTGCATCTTCCGGAGGAGGGCCTCGGCGCGGTCCTCGGGGAGGTCGGCGAGCAGGTCGGCCGCCTCGTCCGGGTCCATCTCCTCGAGCAAGTCCGCGGCCCGATCGTCACCCAGGGCCTCGAGCACGTCGACCTGGTCCTCGGGGTCCATCTCCTCGAGAACATCGGCGCCGACCTCGTCGCTTAGAGCGGCGAATACAGCGTCGCGCTGGCGGTGGCTGAGGCGGTCGACGACCTCGGCGATGTCGGCGGGGTGCATCTTGGCCAACTTCTGGTGCGAGATGCGCAGCTTAACGGCGTCGTTGTCCGAGGCCACTGGGTCGACCACGTCCCAGGCGATCAGCTTCTGGGCCCAGTCGCGGCGGGCAGCGTGGGCCAGGCTCTTACCCAGGTCCTCGAGGCCGAAACGCCGCAGCAGTCCCCGGCCTCCGATGTCGACGCCCACCACCAGCAGCTGGCCGGAGACGGGGGACAGCTGGAGGTCGTTGACACGCACCACCCGGCGGCCGTCGGTGTCTACGATCTGCTTGTCGAGGACGTCGCGCGCCAGCCAGATGGCGTCCTCGTCCGCGGGCTCGAGGCGCAGTTCCTCCCGCGGCACCTTGAGGGCCAGCTCCTTGGCCTCGAACGAGCGCACATGAGACCAGGGAAAAGCCTGCTTGCCGCGACCACGCAGGATCACGTGGCTGACGACCGGGAATGGCTCGATGATCTTGATCACGAGGTCGCCGACGCGGCCCACCCGGCGCTGGCGGTTGTCCACGATCTCAGCGCGCAAGAAGTCGCTCAGGAAGATCATGCCGATCTCCCCGCACGTCGCACGTGTCCCCAGGGGTGGTTCCTGGTCATGTCGGGCTCCTGTGGTCTTCGAATGTCGGGGAAGACCTGGCCCGTGGGCCTTCCGGCGCCTGGTCTCAGGCTGCCGGCGCTTGGGGTTAGGCCTTCCCCGACCGCTCTCGGTCTGTCAAAGCGGGACTAGCTTAACACCCGAGTTCGATGTGAGATCGAGACCGGCGCCGGTTAGTCGCGTGGGGTCACGCTTCCCCGAAGCCGTGCGTCTGGAAATGACCTCGGTACCACTCGACTGTGCTCACCAATCCCCCCTCGAGCGTTTTTGAGGGCGTCCAGCCGAGGACAGAATGGGCCATGCCGCTGTCCAGGTACTGTTGGTCGATCTCGGTGCCGAGCTTGCCCGTGCCACGAATATCCGGCTCCAGGTCGGACCGCCCGCACGAGCTGAGGATGGCCTGGGTCAGGTCGATGACCTTGATGGGCTGGTTGGCGCCGAAGTTGAATGCCCGACCCGCGATGCCATCTTCATCGGCGCGCTCGGCCAGCATCAAGTAGGCGTTGATGGCGTCGTCGACG
>JBARRR010000029.1:0-4945 GCA_049644325.1 Candidatus Dormiibacterota bacterium | reverse complement strand
AGGGAAACGGCCAGCCAGCCCGCACCCACGATGACCGCGGTGAGTTTGAGCAGGCGGCTCGACGAGTTGTACCAAGAGCCGGATAGGAGTGGGTCTCTGTCCATCAGTCCTTAGTGTTGCCGTCGTTACCTGGCTTGAAACCCGCGGTGGGCGCCTTGTATGCCTGCGACGGGTCTCGGGCTACCGGGACGGACCAGCCGGTAATCGGCCAGGTCAAGCCGTCGGGTGCGGCGGCGGTACTCGGAGACAAAGCCCGGCCAGTTGTTGGTGATGCGTCCGCCCTCGTGGCGATACCAGCTGTCGCAGCCGGTCCAGACCGAGCCTGCCAGGCGTTCCTGGACCTCGGCACTGAAGGCATCCAGCGCCTGGGGGCGAACGTCGAGGTAGGCGCCGGGCACCCGCCGCAGTGTCTCCAGGGCGCTGATGACGTAGTGGGTTTGGCTCTCCAGCATGTAGATGATGGAGCCGGCGCCGAGGTTGGTGTTGGGGCCATACATGATGAAGAGGTTGGGGAAACCGGCGACCGTCAGCCCAAGGTAGGCCTCGGCGCCGTTACGCCACGCCTGGTTGAGGTCGATGCCATCGACGCCGCGGACCTTGACCGGGAAGAGGAAGGACCCGGTCTCGAAGCCGGTGCCGACGATGATGGTGTCGACCTCGCGCTGAATGCCGTCCTCGGTGACAATGGCGCCGGCGGTGACCTCGCGGATCCCGTCGGTGACCAGCTCGACGTTGGGTCGCGTCAGGGTGGGGTACCAGTCGCTGGATATCAGCACCCGCTTGCAGCCGATCGGGAATGTCGGCGTCAGCCTGGCCCGGAGCAGCGGGTCGGGCACCTGCTGCCGCAGGTGGCGCCGCGCCACGCCCTCGATCATCGCCCGGGCCCGGGGGTGGCCGGTGAACATGGGAACGGCGGCCTCCAACGCCGCAAAGTAGCCGAAGCGCGACGCCAGCTGCAGCGCCGGGAAGCGCCGCATCCGTTCCTTGGCGGCGTCGGAGTAGGCGCGGTCCCGCTTGGGGAGGACCCACCCTGGGGTGCGCTGGAACACGTGCAGCCTGGCGGTCTGGGGAGCGATCGCAGGCACGAACTGGATGGCGCTGGCGCCGGTGCCCACCACGGCGACGCGCCTACCGCTGAGGTCGTGGTCATGGTCCCAACGGGCCGAGTGGAACCACTTGCCCTCGAATCGGTCAAGGCCCGGGGTCCGCGGATACGACGGCCGGCTGAGCTGCCCGCATGCCGCCACCACCGCCAGCGCCTCCCAGTCTCCATCAGTGGTCGCCACCCGCCAGGTGCCGCGGTTGGCGTCGAAGTCGACGGCGGTGACCTCGATGCCCAGCCGCAGGTGGTCGCGCAGGCCGTACTTGTCGATGCAGTGCTCGAGGTAGGCAAGGATCTCGGCCTGTGGCGCATAGCGCAGCGACCAGTCGGGGTTGGGCTCGAAGGAGAACTGGTAGAGGTGGGAGGGCGCATCGCAAGCGGCCCCCGGGTAGGTGTTCTCGCGCCAGGTGCCACCGGGCCGGTTGGCCTTGTCGAATATGGCGAAGGAATCGATGCCGGCGCGCAGCATCTCGATGCCGATGGCGACCCCGCTGAACCCGGCGCCGATCACGGCCACGTCCAGCCGGCGCGGCTCCGCCGCGTTGCTGCCGCTCATATCCACCGGCGCAATCCTATTCGGCCTGGCTCCACTCGACCGGGTACAAGGTGGCCCGGTTGGTGATGCCCTTGAGCTGGACGGTGCGCCCACGGCCAAAGCTGACATCCTCGCCCTCGGCCAGGCGCTTGACCTCGGAGGAGACCAGGATCTCGCCGCCGGATGCCTCTGCCGCAACCCGTGCCGCGAGGGCGACGTTGATGCCAAAGACGTCCCGTCCCTGACGAGTTACCTCGCCGTGGTGCAGCCCGATGCGAACGCGGATCGGCGGATCGGGCGCCAGGTCTTCGTCCTCCAGGTCCCGCTGGATGGCGATGGCGCACCTGAGGGCCGGCTCCAGCTCCTTGAAGGCGACCATGAAGCTGTCCCCCTGGGTCTTCACCACCTGTCCCCTGCTCTTCCGAACCCGGCGGCGGACGATGGCGTCGTGCTCGCGGAGGAGTTCCAGCCAGGCCTCGTCTCCGAGCCTGCGGTTCAGCTCGGTGGAGCCCTCGATGTCGGAGAACATCAGGGTCACGCTGCCGTCATCCGCCAACACCCGGCTCAGCGAGGGTCGGTCGGACTCGGTGATGTCAGCCAGCTTCCGCAGGGAGCCCGCCAGGGCCGGCGCCACCCCCTTGCGGCCGACATCGGTGAAGACCTGGGTGGCGAAGCGCACGCCCTCGAGGCCGGCAGCCAGTGCCAGGACGCTACTGGGACCGAAGAGGTCGGCCCCGTCCTGTGCCCGCCGCCGGGCCTCCTCCTCGGCGCGCTTCTGGGCGCGGCGCTGGCGAATCGCCCGGATGATGAGGAAGGCGGTGAGGCCGGCGACGGCGGCGACCAGGACCAGGCCGCCGATGATCGCGAGGACCACGACCAGGACAGGGTTGAGGTTCATCCTCGGCCTCGCTTAGGCGGCAGCCCGCCGAATGGCTCGATCTGCCCCAGTAGCCAGCGTGCGTGCTTCAGGAGCCGATCGATGGGGTATTCATCGGGCTCGAGGAGAAGGAGCCGGACCGCCTCGTCGGCGAAGGTCGAGAGCATCCGCGCCGTCAGCTCGGGGTCGGGGGTCTGACCGCCGCCGGCGAGCCCGGGGCGGACGGCCTCGGCCAGCTGGCTCAGCACCGCGCTGCGGCCGATGGCGATGCGGTCCCGGACGGTCTCCGGCGCCCCCTCCGGGGGCATCAGCACCAGGCGCCAGGTGACCGGGTCGGCCTGGGCGGCCTCGAGGTAGCCACCGAGGGCGCCGAGCAGCTGCTCTCGGGGGTTGCCCGCATCGAGCGCGGTCGGTAGGACCGCCGCCAGCTGCCTGATGGCGCGGTCGCCAAGGCGCTCGATCAGGGCCTCGAAGAGCCCGCTGATGTCGCCAAAGTGCTCATAGACCACCGGCCGGCTGATGCCGGCGCGGCGCGCCACGGCCTCGATGGAGAGGGCGTGGAATCCCTGCTCGCCGACGATCTCCTGGGTGGCGTCGAGTATCTGCTCTCGCCTTTCGGCGGCGCTCATCCGCGCCGGCCGGACGTTGTGGATGGCCATCGCTTGACAAACAGCCTACACCGGCGTAAGCTGCGCTCATGTAACTTACATGACAGTAAGTTATGTCAAGGTCCGGGACAACGAGTCCAGCCGACAAGTAGGGAGGTGAACGAACCCCATGCAGGTTGCGGAGATGGCCCCAAACATCGACAACCCCAGCAGTCCCCCGCCGAGTCGAACCGACATCGCCATCATCGGCAGTGGCTTCTCCGGACTGGCGATGGCGGTCCGCTTGAAGCGCGCCGGTCACACCGACTTCGTCGTCCTCGAGCGCGGCGGCGACGTGGGCGGGACCTGGCGCGACAACTCCTACCCCGGCTGCGCCTGCGACGTCCCCAGCCACCTCTACTCGTTCTCCTTCGCGCCCAACCCCGAGTGGAGCTCCACGTTCTCGCCCCAGCCCGAGATCCATGCCTACATCCGCAAGGTGGCAAACGACACCGGCGTCGTCGGACACGTCCGCTTCAACTGCAACCTCGAAGAGGCGTCCTGGGACGAGGCGGCGCAGCGCTGGCGGCTTCGCACCTCCCGCGGCGAGGTCTCCGCCCGGGTGCTGATCGCCGCTGGCGGTCCCCTCAGCGAACCCTCCATCCCGAACCTCAAGGGACTTGAGCGCTTCCAGGGCAAGGTCTTCCATTCGGCCCAGTGGGACCACGACCATGACCTCACCGGCGAGCGCGTGGCGGTCATCGGCACCGGCGCCTCGGCGATCCAGTTCGTTCCCCAGATCCAGCCGAAGGTGGGGACGCTGCACGTCTTCCAGCGCACGGCTCCCTGGGTCATGCCCCGGCGGTCACGTCCCCTGACGCGCCTGGAGCGGGCCATCTACCGCCGCCTGCCTGTCGCCCAGCGGCTGATGCGGGCCTCGATCTACTGGGGCCGCGAGGTCTATGCGCTGCCGCTGCTTCGCGCGGGCCTCAAGCCGATCACCGCCTGGATGGGGAGGTCACACCTGAAGCGCCACGTGACCGACCCCGAGCTGCGGCGCAAGCTGACCCCCGACTACGCGCCCGGCTGCAAGCGCATCCTGATCTCCAACGACTACCTCCCGGCGCTGGCCCAGCCCAACGTCGCGGTGGTCACCGACGGCATCGCCGAGGTGCGCGAGCACTCGATTGTCACCACCGATGGTGAGGAGCGCGAAGTCGATACCATCATCTTCGGCACCGGCTTCCACGTCTCCGATTTCCCGATGGCGCACAGGCTCCGTAACGGCGCCGGGCGGACCCTGGCCGAGCGCTGGGACGGCAGCATGAGCGCCCATAAGGGCACCACCGTCGCCGGCTTCCCCAACCTCTTCCTGTTGCTCGGCCCCAACACCGGCCTCGGTCACACCTCGGTGGTGCTGATGGCCGAATGGCAGGCGGGTTACGTCATGCGCGCCATCGACCATATGGAGCGGGAAGAGCTCGGCGCCGTCGACGTCCGGCCGGCTGCAGTGGAGTCATGGACCGAGGCGATCCAGCGACGCATGAGGGGCACGGTCTGGCTCGCCGGCGGGTGCAACAGCTGGTACCTCGACCTGCAGGGCCACAACTCGACACTCTGGCCGGGGTTCACGTTCCAGTTCCGGCGCGCCCTCAGCCGCTTCGACGCCAGCAGCTACGTCGGGCAGCCGCTACCCGCCACCCGCCGGCGCCAGGCCGCTGCGGCGACATCGGTGGCGGCATGAGCCCGCTGGAAGCCGGCGTCATCCCCGCCCGCCGTCCGAAGGGCGGTGGCGGCATGAGCCCGCTGGAAGCCGGCGTCATCCCCGCCCGCCCTCCGAAGGG
>JBARRR010000028.1:0-22802 GCA_049644325.1 Candidatus Dormiibacterota bacterium | reverse complement strand
CGGATGATGTTTCCTGCGGGCCAACGGGACAAGTGCAAGCCCGAGGATGTCATCGCCTATTTCCGGGACGAGGCGGCGCTGCGGACACTTCGCAACCGAGTGCGCCGCGCCAAGCGCGCGCACTGGAAGGGCACCCGTGGTACCCGCCACCGGGACGAGGAGGTCCTCAGCGAGGAACAGTTCCAGCAGCTGCGGCGGGAGATGGGCGAGATCCGGCAGCGCCACGAGCGCTCCCCTGTGCGGCGCTGCCCCAACCTGCGTGCGCACCGCGCCCAGGCCCAGGAGGTCTTCACCCTCCGCGAGGAGATCCGGCGCGTGCGGGATGAGATCGAGGGGGCCATCGAGGAATACGCCCACCGCCTGCGGGCGCTGATCAACATCCTCG
Source organism: Candidatus Dormiibacterota bacterium (assembly GCA_049644325.1). Classification (GTDB taxonomy): domain Bacteria; phylum Chloroflexota; class Dormibacteria; order DASZGP01; family DASZGP01; genus DASZHA01. The sequence goes on along the minus strand of JBARRR010000028.1, from coordinate 22,417 downwards.
AGGAGTCGGGGTTCCTGATGGGCCTGAGGCCGTCTGAGAAGGGGATGCTGGCTTCGCGGGTCTACGGCGAGAACGGCCTGCTGATCACCGAGGCCATCCACGAGGGCTGGCTCGACGACCTCGAGCCCGCCGAGCTGTGCGCGGTGCTCGTGATGCTGGCGGCGGAGGACCGCGGGGGTCCGCGACGCGGCCGCGGTCCCGACAACGTCGTGGGCGACCACAAGCGCCACCGACTCCCCACGCCGGTGATTGGGGACCTCTTCCGCCAGCTGCGCAGCCTCCACTACCGCTTCTCCCGGCTGGAGGAGGCGTATGGCGAGAACACCCTGCGGCCCATCTCCCGGGACTACGTCGAGTTCGCCTACGCCTGGGCCAAGGGCGAGGAGCTGACCTCGATCCCCCTGCCACCAGGGGTCGACTTCGGCGATGCCATCAAGGCGATCCGCTCGCTCTACTCGACCCTGCGCCAGCTGGAGTGGGCGATTCCCAAGGAGGCTTCCCTGCACGCCACCATCTACAGCGCGATGCGGGATATGGAACGAGACCTGATCCGGCGCGTCTAGGCGGCGCCACGTGCTCCAGCGTATTCACTGTTGCCTGGGGCGCCAGCCTCCAAAAGCCCCCTCGACCGGCTAGCTTCGCCTGCGACGCTAAGCTCAGACAATGGCCGAGCACCCTTCTTGGAACAGCGTCTACGAGGGATCACCACCCTGGGACATTGGCGGGCCCCAGCCTGAGTTCGTGAGGTTGGCCGATGCGGGCAAGCTTCAGGGCAAGGTCCTCGACGTGGGCTGCGGGACTGGCGAGCAGGTGATTCTGGCCGCAATGCATGGCGCCGAAGCCATGGGTGTGGACATCGCGGAGCTCGCGATCGAGCGTGCACGGGCCAAAGCGGAGGAGCGCGGAATTAGCGCGACGTTCCAGGTGGCGGATGTGCTGCAGTTGGCCCAATTAGGTCGGCAGTTCGATGTAATCACCGATAGCGGAGTGTTCCACGTCTTTGACGACAAGCAGCGGCCCGTTTATGTCAGTAGCCTGAGGTCAGCACTTCGGCCCGGCGGTATGTACTACATGATGTGTTTCAGCGATCGCGAGGCGGGCGATTGGGGGCCGCGCCGCGTGTCAAGGGCGGAGCTCGCGGCCGCATTCGCGGACGGCTGGTCGATCGGGTCGATTGAGCCGGTTAGATTCACGGTCGCCGTGAACCCCAACCGGGCTGAAGCATGGCTCGCGACGGTCGAACGCCTCTGAGCGCGTCAGTCTTCTCCTGAGAAGCGTTCCCACGCCGACTGGCGCGTCATGCCTAGGGCGTCTCCTATTCGAGTCCAGCTGATCCCGCGGGCCCTGGCCCGATGAACCCAGGCCACGAGGTCCGCCTCGACCTGGCCCGCCGCAGCGGCGATTCGGGGAAGCGTGGCAAGCAAGTCGTGGTCGGACATTTGTGGCTGCCACAGCGGCAGGCGCGCGACGGGGACACGCGCTCGCCCCTCCCGAGCCGCCTCTGACACCAGGATCTCGTTGCACAGCCCGACGCACTCGTTGCAGATGTAGACACCCGGTCCCGCTATCAGCTTGGCCACCCCGGTGTACTTCTTGCCGCAGAAAGAGCATTGCGCTCCCCGATCCAGCTTGCGGGCGCCCCGCTTCCACATACCCAGACCTCGGACCCCTCTCGCCAGGCTCATGTCAGGGTTCACCTTACTGCGTCAGGCGCGGCCTGACAAGCCGAAGGGGTCAGCCGCGGGTCTCCTCCTCAGCCAGGTTCTCTGAGATCCTCACGATCCGCTCGGGCAGGTCGGCGATGTCGTAGTAACGCAGCGGCTTCTTGAGGCGCTTGGCGATGCCCACCTGGACCTTGACCCCCAGGCTCATCTGACCGAACACCCAGCACTCGTCGCATTTGACGAGGAGGTTGTTCATCGCTTCCCGAACGACTTCCTTGTTGACAGTGTGGAGCAGGTAATAGTCGAAGAGCATGAAGGGGTTGACCGGCACGCAGCCCTCATCGAGGACGTACTTGGTCACGTGCATCCGCCAGTGGAAGTTGCGGTTGCTCATCGCCACGTACACGACCTTCTTGGGCCGGCGGAGGGTGCGCTCGGCCTGCTCCACGGGTGTCACCTGGGGAGTCGGTCCGAAGATCGACTCCAGGATCTGCTCGGGAGATTTCAGCTGCACCTCGGGGTCGCCGGTGCGCGCGGTGGGAAGAATCTCGTCAGGCAAAACAGGTTGCAGTTTAGCCTGAGCCTAAACCACCAACCGGGGCCAGGTAACCCTTAATTTCTCGAGCGCGGTCCCCAGCATCTCGCGGTGCGCCGGGTCGTTAAGCCAGCGGCTGGCGCCGGACGGGTGCGGCAGGGGCAGAAGCCAAGGCTCCTTCGCCGGTTCGCCCGCCGACGGCGTGGAGATCTCGGAACCATCGGCGTCGAAGACCCGGCCGACGAGGGTCTCAAGCCCTCGCCCGGGCATGAACTGGTCGATCGCCAACGTGCCCAGCAGCAGGATCAGCCGCGGCCGGACCAGCTCGAGCTGCTGGTGCAGCCAGGGCAGGCATAGGTCGACCTCGGCCCGGCTGGGACGGCGGTCGCCGCTGCCCGATCCCGCCTTCCCGGGGAAGCACTTGGTCACCGAGGTGATGTAAGTCAGGGACCGGAAGTGGTCGTCGTTTTCGAACCCGGCCCGGACCATCCAGTGCTCCAGCTCCCTGCCCGCGCGCCAGGCGAAGGGCTTGCGCACCTCCACCTCTTTGATCCCCGGCGCCTGCCCGACCAGCATCAGGCGTTGGCCCGGCCGGCCCTGGAACATCGGCGTGGCCTCCGGGAGATAGCGCGCGTCCACGCACCTGCGGCAGGCCAGGATTTGCTGGTGCAGCTCCCGCCACCGCGGGCTCGCGCCCCTGGGGGCGGGGTCTGAAGGGGCGGGCGGTATCATTCCCCCCGATGCTAGCGATACCCCTGATCACCCTACAGGCGGTGGTCGAGGTCGCGGTCGGCGGGATGCTTGCGCTCTTCGTCACCGACGTCACGCGCCAGGTGACCCGGGGCTTCCTGGCCTCGACCGGCGCGGTCCTGGTCTTCATCGGCGGGCTGGGCGTGGTCGCCGAGTTCTTCCTCCCGGATCCCTCGCACCTCACCGACCACCCGATCAACTCGGCCTGGGTCGACCCCGCGGTACGGATCAGCGCGGTGTTCATCGGGCTCTTCATCGTCTACCTGGTCACTGTCTACCTGCGGCCACCGGTCCTCCACGTGGCCGTCGGGGCGCTGGCCTGCGCCGCCGGCCTGGCAGCGATCGTCGCCCAGGCAGTCGCCTACCCCACCCCCGCGTGGGGACCATATGGGACCGCCGCCAGCTTCCTGCTCTCCACCGTCGCCATCGGTGGCGTGACCACGGCGATGCTTCTCGGCCACTGGTACCTGGTGGTGCCCAACCTCAGCACCCGGCCCCTCTTCATCCTGCTCGCCGCGGTCGCCGTCAGCTTCGTCCTGCAGGTGGTGCTGGCAGCGGTCGCGCTGCTGCTGCTGGCCGGCACCAACGGCGTGGTCGGGCGCAATGACGTCTTCTCCGGCGGGTATTCAGTCGTGTTCTGGATGCACGTCGCCGGCGGTATCGCGCTGCCGCTGCTGATAACCGCGCTCGCCTTCCAGAGCACGCGCCTACGTTCACTGATGTCCGCCACCGGGCTGCTCTACGTCGCCGTGGTGCTGACCCTGGTGGGCCAGGTCACCGGCAAGGTCATCTTCTACGGCGGCAACCTTCCCCTGTGACCGAGCCGCTCTCGGCGGCTGATCGTTCTTCCCTGGCGGCTGAGCATGGTCCCGTCAACATGGCAATCGCGGCGGTGATCGAGCTAGAGGGCGGGCCCCAGGTCAACTACGACGCCATCTGCGACCGCATTGGGCAGCGAATTCACCTGATGCCGCGCTACCGGCAGCGGCTGGAGACGCCCATCCTGGGACTGAGCAACCCCGTCTGGGTCGACGACGAGAACTTCGACATCCGCTGGCACGTCCGTCTCGCCAAGCTGCCGGCGCCGGGGGACTACGACGCCCTCTCGGAGTACGTCGCCCGGGAGTCGTCACGGCTGATGGACCGCTCGCGGCCGCTCTGGGAGATCCACCTGGTCGAGGGCCTCACCGATGGCCGCGTGGCCCTGGTGCCCAAGGTCCACCATGCCCTGGTCGACGGGCTGGCGCTGCTGGGGGTGGGGATGATCCTGCTCGACGCAGGGCCACAGCCGACGCCGGTGGAGCCTCCGCCCGAGAAGTGGCGGCCCCGCCCCAATCGGATGCGCCGCCATCTTGCCCGGATGGCGCTCTCCCCGGTGGCGCTGGGCACCCGGGTGGCACTCGACTCCGCCGACAAGCTGCTGGACGCCACCCCGGGGACGGTGGTCCGTGACCTGCGCCGGGCGACTGAGCTGGTCGGCGAGCTGGCCCGCATCCGGCCCGGCGCACCCAGACTGCCAATCAACCGCCCGATTTCGGCCAACCGCGCCTACGCCATGACCACGGCGCCACTGGTCGGGCTAAAGACCGCGGCCAAGGCCGCCGGCGGCACCGTCAACGACGGCATCCTGGCCGCGGTCTCGGGAATGCTGGCCGGCTACCTCAGGAAGGCTGGGGTCAATCCGAGGTCGCTGGAACGCGACCCGGTGGCACTGGTGCCGGTGAGCGTCCGCCAGGCAGACGACGACCCGCTCGGCAACCGGGTGTCGGTTGTGTTCGTAGACCTACCCATCGGCACCACCGACCCGGTGCGGCGGGTCAAGCTGATCCACCAGCGGATGGAGAGGATCAAGGGCTCGGCCAAGGTCGAGGCTGGAGCGCTGATGGTGGAGATGGTGGGCTTTGCCCCTCCCCTGCTCTCCTCCCTGGTATCACGCGCGGGTGTTGGTGGTGGCGCCTTCAACCTGGTTGTGTCGAACGTGCCCGGTCCGCAGTTCCCCTTCTACGTCGACGGCGCCCGGGTGCTGGCGGTGCACCCCGCGGTGCCACTCAACCCCGCGGACCAGGGCCTGAACGTTGGCATCGTGTCCTATGACGGCAAGGTCTGCTTTGGCCTGATGGCCGACCGTGACCTCAACCCGCCGGTGAGTAGCGCGCGAATCGCGCTCGACAAGGCGCTGGCCGAGCTGACGGGCTAGACTTCCGCCGGGACTCGGGCGGGCTCCGGCTCGTCTGGGAGCGGCTCCCGGCTGAGCTCCTTCAGCCAGCTGGGTACCAGCGGCAGAGCCCGGCGGCCGCCACCATCGTCGCCATCGTCTTCGTCGTCGGGAACCTCCCGCGACGCCTGCACGAAGAAGACCGTGGCCACCGCGAAGATCGCAACCTTGACCACCGTGAACAGGATCAGACCGGAGAGCATCTGGTCGGTGCGCCCGTCCAAGAGGCTGGAGCCGGACGCCGCGTGGAAGGTGGGATAGGCGTCCCGCGTCATCAGGATCAGGAGCATCGCCGGCATGCTGATGGGCAGGCCGCCGACGATCACGTAGCCGGCGGCGCCCAGGCCGCCGATTGGCGGGTGCGGCGGCATGATCATCGTCCAGAAGGTAATCGAGCCAACCAGCAGCGCCACCAAGGCCAGGGTCGTCAGGGGGCCGCCATCGGCGATGTAGCCCACGACCACCGGTGCCTGCACCGCGATCGTGCCAAAACTGATCAGGAGCACGCCGACCACTGGCGTGACGCGACGGGCACGGGCGACCCAGCGCCCGTCGCCCGGGTCGAGCAGCCAGAGTGGGGCGATGACCATGCTCAGAAGGACGCTGATGACCGACTGGACCACGACCAGGTGGGGCAGCTTGCCCGATGTGGCGACGATGATGACCGCCGCGGCGGCGACGCGCGCCGCCATCGCCACCCGGCGACGGGTCTGGCTCACGGGCGCGGCAGCCACAGCCATCACCTCAATCTAGCGCGCCGGGCGCCTCAACGCAGCGCGCCACCCCCTTTTTGCTGACGCACGGCGGGCGGCTCAGTCCTCGGGCGCGGCGGCGCCGTGGCGCCCCGCGCCGGAGGCGAAGCGCTGCGCCCCCGACAGCGTCTCCCCCGATTCGATGGTGGCCACGCCAAGGCGGTGCTCGTTGCGTAGCGCCTCGACCGTCTCCATGTCCCACTGCGCGTAGGCCGACAAACGGTCGGATCGCATGCAGTTCTGGGGCAGCGCGGCGATCTCCTGGGCGAGCTCGACCGCCGCGTCCAGCGCCTTGCCCTCGGGCACCACCCGGTCGGCGAGCCCGATGCGGAGCGCCTCCTCGGCGGGCACATCGCGGCCCGTCAGGATGATGTCGAGGGCCCGCCCCATGCCCACCAGGCGAGGCAGGCGCACCGTGCCGCCGTCAATCAGGGGCACTCCCCAACGCCGGCAGAAGACGCCAAAGACGGCTGAATCGGCCGCCACCCGCAAGTCGCACCAGAGGGCCAGCTCGAGGCCGCCGGCGACGGCATAGCCTTCCACCGCGGCGATCACCGGCTTGCCCAGCAGCATCCGGCTCGGCCCCATGGGTCCGTCACCGTCCTCGACCACGTGGTTCATGCGCTCGCCCCCGCCGGCCACGGCGCCGAGGTCGGCCCCGGCGCAGAAGTAGCCGCCCGCGCCGGTGAGCACGGCGACGCTGAGATCGGGGTCGGCGTCGAAATCCCCGAAGGCGGCCGAGAGCAGGTCCGCGGTGGGGCCGTCGACGGCGTTGCGCACCTCGGGCCGGTTGATGGTGACGACCACGACCGAACCCCGGTGATCGACATCGACAGCAGCCACCCGGCCATTTTAGGGGCCGCTGGAGCCGTAACGCGTCCGTCAAGGAGGCGTGTCCTGGCCGCGACCCCTGGCGGCGTGCCGCCTGGGACAATCGCCGTAGGACTCCTTCCTAACTCGGCTGCAGGGCGGCCCACCGCTTCGGCGGTGGGCTAGCCTTTCCCGATGGCAACCCTGGCACCCGTCGGTCCCGACGATCCCGGCACCCTGGAGTCCAGCCGCGTCCTCCTCAACGAAATGCTGGGCGCCAACCTCTACCCGCCGGCGAAGGCCGCCGACATCGCCCAGGACGACGAGGCGCTGCTGCTGGCCGCGCGTGAGGGCGACGAAGTCCTCGGCGCCGCGGTGTGCCGGCTGCTCTACCCCGAGGACGCCGACTATTACCACGCCTTCGGCGCCACCGCCCTGGAGCTCTTCACCCACCACAAGGTGGGGTCGCTGGAGGCCCTGGCGGTGCGCCCCACCCGTCAGCGCCGGGGCATCGGCTCGCAGCTGACCCGGGCCCAGATGGGATGGCTGGCGGACGCCGGCTGCGACGTCGCGGTTGCCGTGTCATGGATTCCCGGCGGCCAAAGCGCGTCGGCGCCGATGTACCAGCGACTCGGCTTCACCGGCACACCCGAGGTGAGCGATTTCTACCTCGAGGAGAGCGTGGCCGACGGTTGGACCTGCCCTCAGTGCAGGGGCCCATGCCACTGCGCCGGCGCCCTGTACTACACCAGGCTGGCGCCATGAAGCGCGCTGACGCCGGCCGCTACGCCATCACCACCATCATGGCGACATCAGGGGTCCTGCACTTCGCACAGCCCCGGTTCTACAAGGCGATCGTGCCCCGCTTCCTGGGCCACGAGGACGAGATCGTCGCCGTCAGCGGCGCCGCCGAGCTGGCCTGCGCCGCGATGATGACGGTCCCCTCGACTCGACGGCTTGGCGGTTGGCTGACGACGCTGCTGCTGGTGGCGGTCTTCCCGGCCAATGTCCAAGCCGCCCTCGACGGTGGCATGAAGCTGCTCGACCCGCCCCTCAACTCGCCCGCGGTGGCATGGGCCCGGTTGCCACTGCAGCTGCCGATGATCCTGCTGGCGCTGGGCGTGGCCCGGGGTGAGCGGACCGACAGCGAGAACGATCCCGGTTAGCCCACAATCGATCAGCATGCCGGCGCCTGCGCTCTCTGACGACCGCATCAAAACGATCGCTACCGGGATCTCGGCTGCGCGTGTCGGCGTCGGCGCGATCGCGATCGTGACGCCGGGCGTCCTCCGCCGGGTCATGGGCTTGCCGGCATCCCACCACAGCGCCAGCCTGGACGTATTCACGCGACTCTTCGGGGTCCGGGAGATCGCTGTGGGGATGCATGCCATGGCCGCGGTCCAGTCGTCGCCTCGCCAGCCCGACGTCTACGCGTACAACGCGCTGGTCGACGGCGCCGACGCCGCCGTGATGCTGGTCACCGCGATCAGGGGTGGTGGTGCCCGCCGCGCCGCCATCGGGGGGTTCTTCACGGCCGTCCCGGTGGTGGCAACCTGGCTCTGGCTCCGCCAGGCCACCGCCCAGACCGAGTCCTCAGGCCTCGAGCTTTAGGTCGTCTCGCTCGCGGCTCACCCGGTAGACCGCGATCGGCTCCTTGGCCGGCCCGCGCTCGACGGTCCCGGTCACGACGTCGAAGATGCTTCCGTGACACGCGCAGGTCACCGACGTCCCGTCCAGCACGCCGTCAGAAAGCGGACAGCCACGGTGGGTGCACACGTCCTGGAAAGCGTGCAGGTCGCCCTTGACGTTGGCCACTGCGACGGAGGCGCCGTCGACCTCGAAGGCCCGCATCTCCCCCGCGGGCACCGCGCCGCCGCCCCGAATCGTCACGCCCTCGCCGATGTATGGCGTGACCCCCGGGTTGGGGGCTCGGACGCCCTTGCGGTTGGCGATCGAGACCGAGTAGGCCTCGGACCGCGCGTGCAGGATGGGGTCGTCGGAGAGCTCGATGCCGTCGACGACGGTGGTGGGATCGAACGTCAGCTGGGCACAACCGGCGTCCTGGTCCTGGACCACGCCGGTTACCAGCAGGCGGCCGGCGTAGACCGACTCGCGCGACTCGGGCCACGGACTCGTCGGGTCGACCAGTGAGTCCTCGTCGTCGGCCATGCGGAAGAGCAGCCGGAAGGCGGAGGGGCCCTGGCTCAACCGGGTTGTCAGGTCCTCCTGGAGGTAGTCCCGACCGGCTTCGCGAGCCTCGTCGTTCTCGATCGTCTCGGGCCCATCCTCGGGCTCCAGCCGCCACCTCATCCAGCGGATGTTGTCGGCGCCGTCCCTCAGACCGAAGGCGTGGAGGCTGTTGAAGGTGCAGCGCAGGTAGCTGGCATTGAGGGGTCCGCCGCTGGCGGCCTCGAGGGCGCTGGCGGTTTCCGGGTGCTTCTCGAGGAAGGCCATCACCGTCGCCAGGTCCGGCTTGTTGGTGGCCGGGTCACGCGTGGTGGCGGCCAGGAAGTCGAGGAAATCAGCCGGGTTGCGCGCAAAGAACACCGGCAGTGTCAGGCCAACGATGTCGGCGATCTCACCGCCAGGGACCTGGAACTTGACCGCGACCCCGCGACCGTCACCGCGGGCGTAGTCGGGCATCGTCGGGGCGCCGCTACCGTTGGAGAAGCGGATGGTGACCGGCACCTCGGTGCCCTGCATGTGGGCGGCGCGGGTCAGCCGGGCGGCGTCGGGGCTGGCGGTGAAGGTCCCCTGGCAGCAGGTTCCCTTGGCGTGCGCGGCCCGGAAGCCGGCATGCTTACCATGGACCCCGTGGAGGGCGGTTACCAGCCGCTCGCCCAGCGGTTCGGTCGTGGCCATTCGGGCATCTTACCCGCAGGCGCGGCGCCGCCGTGTCATAAGCCTGGCTCCGGCGGTGCTTAGTACCCAGAGCCATCACTAGGAGGATCGCCCACTGTCCAACACGGCGTTCGCAGAGGCGCCCGGAACCGGGCCCAGGTCGCCGGTCGTCGCGCTGGAGAACGTGAGCCGCCACTACGGTCGCGGTGACTTCGAGGTGGCGGCGGTGGAAACCGTCAACCTCGAGGTCGGCGACGGCGAGTTCGTCGCCATCATGGGTCCGTCGGGGAGCGGCAAGTCCACCCTGCTGAACCTCGTCGGCGCCCTCGACCGCCCCACCAGCGGCCGGGTGTTGGCCGCCGGCCGGGATATCTCAGGACTGGGGGCAAAGGATGCGGCCCGCTACCGAAGAAGGGAGGTCGGCTTTGTCTTCCAGTCCTTCAACCTGCTGCCGCGCTTCAATGTCCTGGAGAACATCGCCATGCCGCTGGTCTTCGAAGGCATCGCTCCCGCCGAGCGGCTGCGACGGGCCGAGGCCCTGGTCGAACGGTTCGGCCTCACCGAACGCGCTCGCCACAAGCCGGCGACCCTCTCCGGTGGGGAGAAGCAGCGAGTGGCGATTGCGCGGGCCCTGGTCAACGAGCCAAGGGTGCTGCTCGCCGACGAGCCCACCGGCAACCTCGACAGCCGCAACGCGGAGCTGGTGATCGAGACCCTGGTGAGCCTCAACCAGCTCCACAGCCAGACCATCCTGCTGATCACGCACGAGACAGAGGTGGCAGGAGCTGCCGGCAGGACCGTCCGAATGCGCGATGGCAGAATCGTGGAGAGCTGAGGCGTGCGTTTTCTCGACATCCTGGGGCTGGCCCGCGACAACCTGGCCCGCACCAAGCTGCGGACGGCACTCACTGCCACCGGGATCGCGATCGGCACCGCCGCCGTGATCACGTTGCTGGCCTTCGGTAATGGCATCCAGGCCCTGGCGGTCGGCCAGGCCGCCACCTTCAGTGCCGTCACCAGCGTCATGGTCGGAGCCGGGAAAGCCGGCAGTGGCGGCACGGGCCACCCCATCACGCCCGCCAGCGTCGAACAGTTCAAGGGCCTGGCCCATGTCAACCACACCGTCGTCAACCTCTCCACCCCACCTGTTCGGATCACGGTCGACGGGGCATCGGTGGTGGCACCGGGGGCAGGTCGGACGCCCATTGGCGACAGTGCCACCCTGGTGGCCGGCAGCGGTAATGGGACCGCCGACCGCGACGGGGTGCTGGTGCCCCAATCGATGGTGACCAAGCTGGGCGGCTCGCCGTCGTCGCTGGTGGGGAAGCCGGCGACCCTGACCATCGGCGCCGGCGTCTGCTGCAACGACCCCCGCGGGGGCATCGTCTATGCCGGACCTCAGCGAACCTTCCAGGCGCACGTGGCCGGGGTCTATGACGACACCGGCGCCAACGCTCCCCGCGACGGCAGCGTGTCCAACCTGGTGATGGCCGCCCCATTGGGCGCCCAGCTGGACGGCATCGCCTCGTCGACCACCGCCGATGCCTACCTCAATGACGTCGGCTACGAGAGCGTGGTGGTGCAGACCGACGACGCCCGCGCCACCGGGGCGGTGGCCAACTCGATCAAGTCGATGGGCTTCACGGCCGCCAGCCGGGCCGACCTGCTGGCCCGCATCGACCTCTTCTTCAACATCATCCGCGCCGGCCTGGGGATGATCGGTGGGATCGCGCTGGTGGTTGCGGCGATCGGCATCGCCAATACCCTGGTCATGACGGTGCTCGAGCGCACGCGCGAGATCGGCATCATGAAGGCGCTGGGCGCCGAGCCCGGCGCGGTGCGAATGATCTTCCTGGTCGAAACCGCGCTGGTAGGGCTGGTTGGCGGGCTCCTCGGGCTGGCGCTGTCGGCGCTGGCCGGGGTGGTGGGCAACGTCGTCTTCATCAAGATCGTTCAGACCCAGAATCCCGACTTTCCCTTCACCAACGTCTTCGTGATGACGCCGGTGCTGGTGGCCTTCGGGGTGGCCCTGGCGATCGTGGTCAGCCTCCTGGGCGGAGCCCTGCCAAGCCGGCGGGCGGTCCGCCTACAGCCCCTGGACGCCCTCCGGTACGAGTGACGGCAGGCCGCTGAGCTCGGCGACGCGCTCGCGATGGGCACTGACCGAGCCGAAGATGTGGCCGTCGACCTTGGCCCGCTTGAGCAGCAGGTGGAGGTCATGCTCCCAGGTGAAGCCGATGCCACCGTGCACCTGGAGGGCCGATGCGGTCACGTGCCAGCCGGCGTCGGCGGCGGCTACCTTGGCCACCGACGCGGCCATCGGGGCGGCGTCGGGGTCGGAATCCGCCGCCCAGGCGGCGTAGAGCGTGGCCGAGCGGGCGCTCTCGGTCTCCAGCAGCATCGTGCTGCAGCGGTGGGACACCGCCTGGTAGGCACCTATGGGGCGCCCGAACTGGGTCCGGACCTTGGCGTATTCGACCGCCATCTCCATCGCCCGCTGCGAGACGCCGACAAGCTCGGCGGCCAGCGCCACCTCGGCCAGGTCCATGCCAGCGCCCACGTCGCCCCCCAGGAGCTCACCATCGCCGCCCTCGACCGGGTAGTAGTGCCTGGTGAGGTCGAGCGTCTCCACCCGGGTCAATTTGTCGACGGGACCCTCCACCAGCCGGGCCGACTGGCCATCGACCAGGATGATGACCGAGGCGATGCCGGCGTCCGGCACCAACGCCCGACCCTTGCCGTCGAGTACGCCAAGGGTGGCGGTGGCCTTGCCACTGGCGATGGCGGGGAGCCAGCGCTGCTTCTGGGCCGCCGAGCCCGCCCGCTGCAGTAGCAGCCCGGCGGCGGCGTTGCTCAGGAACGGTGACGGCGCCAGGGCGTAGCCGAACTCCTCCAGCACCACCGCCAGCTCGACGATGCCCAGGCCCTGGCCGCCGAACTCATCGGCGATCGCCAACCCGGTCCAGCCGAGCTCGGCCACCTCGCCCCAGATGCTGACGTCGTAGTTGCCGGTCTCGGCCAGCTCGCGGACCTTGCGGATGTCGTATCGCGTGCCCAGGAAGTCGCGTGCAGCCGACTGGATCGCCTTCTGCTCGTCGCTGAGGTCGAACCTCATCGCAGCTTGGGCAGGCCCAGGACCCGCTCGGCCAGGATGTTCCTCTGGATCTCGCTGGTTCCGCCCTCGATGGAGTTGGCCCGAGCCCGCAGCAGGCGATAGGACCAGATCGGGTCGGCCAGGGGCGCGTCGGCGCCCTTGACGTCCATCGCCAGCTCGGTGAGGCCCTGGTTGATGTCGGCCCACTGGATCTTGGCCATGGAGCCCTCGGGACCGGGGATCCCGGTGCGGATCGCCTGGCTCAGCCCGCGATAGCTGTTGAGGCGCATCGTCTCCGCCTGCACCACCAGGGCGCCGAAGCGCTGGCGGATCACGGCGTCGGTATCCATCCCCCGCTCCCGGATCAGGGCGGCGAGCTCACCCAGCTCCTGCTTGATGGTCATCGCCGACGCCAGCGCGATCCCGGCGCGCTCGAACATCAGGGTGGTGATACCCACCGACCAGCCCTGGCCCACCTCGCCGATGAGGTTCTCATCAGGCACGAAGGCGTCTTCGATGAAGACCTCGTTGAAGTCGGACTCGCCCGTGATCTGGCGCAGCGGCCGCACCTGGACGCCGGGCTGCTTCATGTCCAGGATCATGTAGCTGAGGCCGTTGTGCTTGGGCGCGTCCGGGTCGGTGCGGGCCAGCAGCATCATCCACTTTGCGTACTGGGCGAACGAGGTCCACACCTTCTGCCCCGTTACCTTCCAGCCGCCGTCGACCTTTACCGCCCGCGTCTTGAGCGAGGCCAGGTCAGACCCCGCGTCGGGCTCGCTGAAGCCCTGGCACCAGATCTCATTGGCGTTGAGGATCGGCTCCAGGAAGCGCGCCTTCTGCTCGGCATTGCCATGGGCGATCACCACCGGGCCGCCCATCACCAGGCCCAGGACGTTGGCCGGCATGGGCGCCCTGGCGCGGGTCATCTCCTCGCCGAAGATCGCCTGTTCCATAAGGGTGGCGCCCCGGCCGCCGAACTCAGGAGGCCAGCTGAGGCCGGCAAAACGCTGCTCCTGGAGCTTGTGCTGCCACTCGCGACGGAACTCGAACTGCTGGTCCGGGCCCTCCGGACCAGGGCCGGGATTGTTCTTCTCCAGCCAGGCGCGCAACTCGTCCTGGAAGGCTTGCTCGGAGGGCTCGAGGGTCAGATCCACGGCCGCCAATTGTAGTGCCCAGCCGAGGTTAAGGACTGGGGGCTGTAGGTAAGCTCAAGAAATCCTCACATTGGGGCACCCATAATCGACGCAGGCGCCGCGGACTGGACCAGGCGCCAAAAGGGACGGAGAGATTGCATAGCGACAGGGACGGGGGCCAGACCACTAAGGACGTTTCCGAGCTGCTTGCCGACCTGGAAGGCGGGCTACGCGGCGATCGCCACGCCCGGGCCGCCTCAGCGCTGGCGGCGGCCAAGTCCGAGGAATCCGGCAGCCTCGAGCTCCTCGCTCACCTGGAGCGCGACCTGCGCAACATCACCCGCGTATACCGCCGGCTGCTGGACGAGCGCAACGCGGTGGCGGACCGCGCCTTCCGCCTGCACAAGGCGATCCGTCACATCGAGCCGGCGCTGGGCGAGGAGCCGCACAAGGACCACGGCGTCGCCCTCGGGCGCAAGGGCGTGGTCCAGTACGTGGCCGACGAGTGCTGGCGGATGGACAACCGCGAGGACTGGGAGTTCGAGGTCAGCGCCGAGGACGGCGACTGCCCCATCGAGCAGGTGACCTACGCCTGGGCCTCGCCGCGGTTACGCGTCATTCACGACGGCGTCCCCGAGGGCGACGACTCCGAATCCGAGGACGCGGCCGGCTAAGGGACCGGAGGCGACTCCTGTCCATAAACCAGTGGCCACGCCCCCAGCTCGGCCGCCGCGGCGGCAACACCATCGCGAACGCGGGCGGTGAAAGCCTGGGGCCGCTCGCCGTCGAGCAGCCGCAGCGGCTCCCCGATCTGGACCCGGACCTGCCCCGGGCGGGGCACGGTCCGGCCCTTGGGCAGCGCCTCGTGGGTGCCCCAGACGCACACCGGGATGACCGGCACCCCTGCGTGCTTGGCCAGGAAGCCGACGCCGGAGGCGAACTCCCGGAGGCGAAGGTCGCCGGTGAGGCGGCCGCCCTCGGGGAAGATGATCAGCGCCGCCCCTCCGCGCAGGACGCGGATCGCAGTCCGCAGCGACTGCCGCGGGCTCTCCTGCCGCTCCAGCGGCAGGGTGTTGAACATCAGCGAGAACCAGAGCCGGCGAGCACCGCCCTCAAAGAAGTAGTCGGCCGCCGCCGCCGCGACCAGGTCATGGCGCCAGGCCCGCGGCATCGCCTCGCGGATGGCGATGACGTCGACGTGGGAGCTGTGGTTGGCGGCGATGATCACCGGCAGGTCAAGGCGCCGCACGCGCTCCTGGCCATAGGCTCGGAAGTCGCCGGCGACCCGCAGGCTGGGAGCCAGCAGGCCCTCCTGGACGATCTGGCGAGCGAGGAGGATGGCGGGCTCCCGGGTCCAGGCTGGGGCCAGGTCGCGGGCCTCCCTGCTGCCCGAGGCCACAAACGACGACATCGACATCGAGCCGTCGCGGTCCACCATGCGCAGCGTGGGGATCATGTCGCGAACGTCGCCACCGCGCCGGATGCGGCGACGCCGGGTCACGGCGCGTTTGATGCTGGCGGCCGTCGGCCGCGTCAGGTCACGTCGCACAGCATTAACGGGGGCGCGTGCATGTACGTGATCGACGGGTGGTTGCCGACGATGTCCGAAGCCATCTCCAGCGCGTCGTCAAGGCTGGAGGCCGACATGAAGCCCATGTGGTGGGTGGTCTTGGGGTCGCCGCCGACGAAGATGGTGCGGGCCACGTGGCGCATGCCGTCGGCCGCCCAGTACCACATGTAGAAGGGATGTACGCCGTGGTAGGCGTGGCTGGTCCGGTACAGGTGGCGGTACCAGGGGTCGTAGGCGAAGTCCTCCTCGTACCGCGCCTCGATCTCGACCGGGTCCAGGGTCTCCGACAGCACGGTGTCGTAAAAGTCGACATAGCTGGGGTGATGGATCGGGTGCCACTCGTACTTGACCGGGTGGAAGGCGATCATCACCCCGCCCTCGCGGACCAGCGGCTTGCCGCGGTAGAGGTTGAAGAAATAGCCCAGGGCCATGCAATTGACCAGGATCGGGTTGAGGATGCTGTTGACGTTGTAGGGGCTGATGTACGGGATGCCCGCCACCATCACGTCGGCCTGGCCCTGCACCGGCACCAGCTGCTGGCGGTGGAAGTTGGTCAGGGTCGACTCGTGGACGGCCTCCGTCTCCCCCGCCTGCACGCTGGTCATCTTGTACGGCGAGGTGATGCCGTGGAAGATGTCGCGAACCTGCTTGTCCGGCGCGGTGTTGACGGTGCGCTGCAGCGCCGAGAACGCGGCGCGGTCCCTGGGCGACCACGTGTTCTCGCGGCGCTGGAGGAACTGGAGCGGCCCGCTAAAGGTGTCGTTGTTCAGCGTGGTCTCAATGGTGAAGATCTTGAGGTGGCCGGCCAGCAGCCTCCCCTGGCGGTCGCACGAATGGCTGATGGCTGAGTTCGGCGGGTCCATGTAGGACCGGGAGTTGTAGAGCGTGCGCGTGTTGTGGTGGGCGCGCACGCTCCGGTAGCTGCCCAGCCCCACCGGCACCGACTTGTGGCCGCCGTCCATGGCGACGAGGTTGATGTTGACGTAGACCAGCAGGTCGGAGTCCATCGCCCGCTTCGGCATGTCGACGATTTCGCCCTGGTCGGTGACCCCGACCTCGATCATCTCGTCGGGGTCCTCGGCGTCGTGGTTGTAGAGGCGGTGCGGGTGAAAGGCGTCGAAGACGCGGTCACCAATGGCCCGTCGCAGCTCGGCGTCGGTCATGCGACGGTGCAACGACAGGGCCGCGATGAGGACAACGTCGGTGACGCCGGCGGCGGCGGCGCGGGTCAGCACCTCCTCGATGACCCGCTGGCGCACGTCCGGCAGCTGCATCGGGGGCAGCGGCAGGGAGATGTCGTCGAAGGCGATGGTCAGCTTCATGCCGGGCCGCAGCAGGGCGTTGAGAGGCTCCGAGTTCAGGGGATGATCGAGGGCGTGGGCGATGGCGGCGTCGGGGTCCTCGAGCCCGGGCAGTGGCGCCGCCGGGTAAACCACCCGGGTGCCCTCGGGGAAACGCACCCGCTTGAAGCTCTCCCCGGAGTGGACCAGGAGAGGCGGCGTCTTCTTGGTGACCTCGACCACCGCGCCGGGGGAGGTGACCGTCGACTCCTCGTTCTCCACGCGGGCAACCTGCAGCGCGATCGGGAAATGGCCGCCAGGCGGCGGGCCGGGCCGAGGCGCCGGGGGGGCGGGCGACTCGACCTGGTCGGCGCCCTCACGCTCGTGGGTTACGACCTCGGCCTGCGGGATGGGGGCGACTATCGGCTTGGCGCCGCCATTGCTGGCCGCCGACTTTGGCTTCGCCCTGGCGGCTGGTCGCTTGGCCTTGCCAGTCGCGACAGGCTTCGCCGGCCGCCGCTTGCGTTGCTCGGCGCTCACGTGTTCACCGGGAGCTTGAGGCCGATGTCGTGGGGGATGGTCCAGTTGGCGATCGCGAAGTCGCGCTTGCGTGCCTGCTCGAGCAGGGCCTCGTCGGGGTTCACCGCCACCGGGTTGCCAACCGCGGTCAGCATCGGCAGGTCGGAGACGCTGTCGGCGTAAGCCCAGCAGTCCGCCAGGTCGACGCCGTTTTGCTGCGCCCAGGCGCGCATGTGGGCAGACCGCGCCTCGCCGGCGATGGGCGTCTCCTCTAGCGCGCCGGTGAACTCGCCCTGGTACTCGGCCAGCTTGGCGCAGATGATCTCGTCGGCCAGCGGCCGCAGGGGCTCGACGATGAAGTCGAGCGCTCCCGTCAGCAGCACCACCCGGGTGCCGTTGCGGCGGTGAGCGCGAATCGCCTGCACGGCCTTGGGGTACATCCGCGGGAGGGTGACCTCGTCCAGGGTCTCACGGGCCAGGGAGCGGACCAGGGCGGCGTCCAGCCCACGGTAGACGCGGTAGAACTCGCGGTTGAATGCCGCGCGGCTCTTCTTGTCGAGCCGCTGCCAGAGCACCAGGTCAGGGGCGATCCGTCCCAGCAGCGCGGGCCACTCGGCCACCGCCCGCTGGCGCAGCTCCAGCCAGAGGTAGTAGTGGACGACGGTGGTGCGGACGATGGTGCCGTCGACGTCGAAGAAGGCCGCCGCCGGGCGCAGGGGGGCGACATCCCGCTCGGGCATCACCGGGGCCACGGTGAGGCGCTTGCGACGGTCCTCGATCTGGTTGAGCATCTTGGTCACGGACGGGAAGTGGGCGTCCATCAGGTAGTCGTACCAGTCCAGCTTGCCGACGTCGAAGAAGAACTCCTCCTGCTCCTGGGGGCTGAGGGAGGCCTGCAGTGCCAGCGTGTTGTGGTCCTCGAAGATCGTCTCCATCTCGACGTAGTCGCCATACAGGTCGGCGTAGTACGCCGCCTGCTCCAGCACCTTGTCGAACTGCCGCACGCGCTTCCGGAGGGTCTTGCCGGCGGGCAGCGCCGCCGGGACCACCTTGGACAGGCCCTTGGCCACCCTGAGGGCCCGGCCGGCGAGCCGCACCTGGGCCTCCAGCCGTTCGCGGCCCTTGAACTGCCAATCGGGAGCGGCGATCGGGTAGCCGTCGGGCCCGGTCAGGGGATGGGCCCGGAAGTAGTCGCGCACCAGCGCGAACATCGAGCCGTAGCGCAGCGGGTTGCGGTTCCCGGTGCTGACCTGGAAGACGCGCTTGCCGCCGTCGAGCTTGACCGAGGCGGCCGCCAGCACCGTGTTGACGACGCAGTCGACGGGGACAATGTCGAGGACGCCCTCGACCCGTCCCGGGAAGTCGGGGATCTCACCCCGAGCGTAACCGAGGATGATCGGCTCGGCCACCTTGAAGCCGTCGAGCCAGCCCGGCTCGGGGTCGCGCATGGCACTCTCGATGATGGTGGGGCGCACGATCGCCAGCTCCAGGTCGCCGGCCTCGGCCAAAACCGCCCTCTCGGCCAGCGCCTTGGTGAAGTTGTAGACGTCGTTCCAGCCAAGCGCGCGGGCTCGGGCAATGCCGTGCGCCACCTGCTGCTTCTTGACCCAGTCCAGCCGGCGCCGCTCGGCCTCCCGCGCGATCTCTGGGCCACCGGCCGGTCCCAGCTGGCGATTGGCCTCCTTGCGGAAGCCGTCCAGCCGCTCGGGCTCCCTCGACCGGACCTCGATGGACTCCGAGGTGGCGTGGAGGTCGATCAGCTCCTGGCGCCAATCGAACTCCGGGCCCTCGGGGAGCTCGCCGGGCAGCAGCTCGGGCACCGCGCCGCGGCGGGCGCCGCAGACGTAGGCGGTGGACACGTGCACCAGGCGGGGCTTGGCCCCGGCCTCGCGCATCATCCTGATCAGCTTGCGCGGGCCCTCGACGTTGGTGTTGAGCGCCTCCCGCAACGGCGCGTCGAAGACCACGGTGGCGGCGCAGTGAAGCATGATGTCGACGTCGCCAAGGCGCTTTTTGGCCCTGGCGTCGAAGCCGCAGTCGGGCAGCGCCAGGTCACCCTCGAGGACCTCGATCTTGGCCTTGGCCAGCTCCGCCAGCTCCGCCCCCATCGACACCCGCAGCCCCTCGAACGCGGTTGCGCCCATCAGCCGGCGGGCCAGCCGGTCCTCACCGCTGTACTTGGGGTTGCCCCGGATCACGACCAGGATCTTGCCGACGTCGGGGACTGAGCGCAGCAGCTTTTCGAGCACACCGCTGCCAAGGAAACCGGTCACCCCCGTCAGCAGGACCGTCTTCCCTGCGAACGCGCGTCGAATCGACGTTT
This sequence comes from Candidatus Dormiibacterota bacterium, assembly GCA_049644325.1. Taxonomy (GTDB): domain Bacteria; phylum Chloroflexota; class Dormibacteria; order DASZGP01; family DASZGP01; genus DASZHA01. The sequence continues at coordinate 2,931 of JBARRR010000028.1, read as the reverse complement.
GAGCCAGTGCCAGCCTCCTTTATGGCTGCGTTTACGTCAACGGCCAGCATATCGGATCAAAGCCGGCCGAACCGGCAATGGAACGTGAGGATGCGTGTGACCGCCGCTTACCTCGGCGCGCCTCTACTGCTGAAGGGTCGGCGCGCCGGCGGCGCCGGGACGATCGGCCTCGACCACCCTTGGGTCGGCGGCCGCGGCCAGCACACCGCTCGGCACCAGCAGCGTCAGCGCCAGCGCCACCAGGGCCGCCGCGACCAACCCAGGGGTCGGCCGGAGCCGGGCGGGGGGCGTCGTCGGAGACTTGATCCGGAGGCGCCTCGAGATCAGGCCCGCCTCCAGCCGCTCAATCAGCGGCACGAACGAGCAGACGATGGTCAGTGCGGCCAGCAGCGCCAGCTTGATCCCCCACTCCGCCTGCTGGGGGTAGATCAGCGCGGCGGCGACCAGGGCGGTGGCGGCGCCGTAGATCGCCCGGCCGATGGGTCCGGCGGGCGCCGTCCGCGGATCCGACATCATCAGCAGAACGAAGATGGCCACCTCTGGAGAGGCGGCGATCCCGATCCAGTAGTCCGGGCCGCAAACCGGCGTTGCCCGCCAAACCGCCGAGAAGCACTGGCCCTGCGCGGCGAAGATCGCGATCAGCGTCGTGAACGCGATCAGGAAGGTGGTCACCATCGGGATCATCCCCAGGCGCCAGAGCACCCAGATGCCACCGAGGACGATCACCCCCCAGGCCAGCGCCACCGGGAGGTCCATCGGCCCCCACCAGAGCGGCTGGGGGAACACCCGGGTCGGCCCCGCCAGCAGCAGCACGGCGACCAGCCCGATGTTCGAAGGGTTGTAGATGTGCTGACCGCCCCAGCGGACCAGGTACTTCGAGAGCAGCCCTATAGTCGCCGCCAGGAGGAAGTACTCGATCCCCTGCAGGCTCCACCAGTCACCGTGATGGGTGCCGGTCGCCCGCAGGAAGAGAGCGATGCTGTTGCCGGTGAGGATGGCGCTCGACGGCCAGACCACCACCCGGCGGCGCCAGTAGGTCACGGCCAGCTCCAGCGTCGCGCAGAAGGCGATCGTGACCACGATCTGCGGGAGCGAGAGCTGGAACCCGAGCACGGTCTGCCCGAGCACCTGCAGGGCGATGGTCACCGCGGCCAGACGGAATCGCGGGTCGCTCCAGTTGGGCAGCGTCATATCTCGAATATTCGCCGCTTCGGGCGTATCGCGCCCGGCGGCAGCCGGCCGTGGTTAGGCTGCCGGGCGCTCCGTTTTGAGGGCGGGCAGGATGAGAAGGCTCACCAGGACCCCAACAATCCCGGCCGCCACCACGCTCCCCGCCCAGATATTGGCCGGCCACCAGACGCCCCCGGCCTGGCTGAGCACGAAGAAGTAGGTCAGGGCCATGGCCGCGGGCACCGCGGCAGCGAAGGCGCGCACGTGCAACCGGCGGGCGCGCGAGGGCCGCAGGGCGCGTATCAGCTCGTCGGCGACGAGACCTCCCACCACCCCCACCGCCAGCACCGGGTGGGGCGCCACGATCAGCGTGGTCATGATCCCAGTGACGCCGAGGATCAGGGTGAGCGCCCCAAACGGCATCTCGAAGCGGAGCACCAGGGGCAGGGTGAAGCCCACGATGATTGCGGCCCAGATAGCCACCTCGACGGTCCCCAGCTGTTCCGCCTGCTCCCGGAGCATTGCCACCGGATAAACGCGCGAGGCCCATTGGGCGAGGAACGGGTGGGTCGCCTCGTCGAAGAAGAAGATCATCGCCAGCACCAGCGTCGCCGAGGCCAGTGCGCTCCACGTGATCCTTCTCGCACTCCCTGACCAGGCCCCGCGCAGGGGTCCCGTTGCCATCAGGCAGAGCCCGGCTCCGGTCATGATGTGGGTGGGGCTGGTCACCGACCCAAACCCCTGGTCGACGCCGAAGATGGCGTGCCAGACGAGGTCGCCGATCCCGCCGGTGAGGGTGATAACGAACCCCGCGACAGCCAGGCCATAACCCTGGGGTATGGCCTTGAGCATCCCTCCGATCCCACCGGCAATGCGGTGGAAAGACACGGCCATGAAGACGCCGGCAGCCCCCAGCCCGGTGAAGACGACCCCGTGCGGGACGGTCCAGATCGTGGTCAGCGTGGAATGGTGGTGTGCCCAGGTGTCGAAGTAGGCGCCGCCTACGATCCAGAGTGGGAAGAAGACCATCGCGGCGCGGAACCACGCCGGCGCGTCCTCGCGGCTCGTCGCGACGGAGCGCTGACGCAAACCGGCAACGGCTCGGACGCTGAGACCGGCGTGTTCGGCAATCCCCAATGCACCCCTCCCCTGTGGGATCCACAGTATGCGCCAGGAGGTGGGTGGTACGCCCGGAGGGAATCGAACCCCCGACACCCAGTTCCGGAAGTAGCCTGCCGGCGTCTGAATACGAATCGGAGCCAAAGGGCCGCTATTACAACAGTCCTCAGACTGTCGCACCCGGCGCTCGGCCGAGCTGTCTCGATTCTACGGTTCTGTAAAGGCCGCGGGCCCGGCTTATCTCGCCCGGATTGTAGACACCATCAGCGCCGAGGCAGCGGCAGCTCGGCAGCGTCCCCACGGGCGCGCCGGCTGCTCGGAATCTCGCTGCAGTCCCGGCAGTCTGCTCTGTTCGGGATCGGTACTACCGGTTCCATCTTCCGTTCCCGCGGTCGCACTCGCAGGTAATCCGTTGGTGCCGACTCTTCGATAAGCTCGCCAATCATTAGCATGAAATCGTTCGCCGCCTGTGCCGCGGCCAGGGTGTTGAAGGTGATGACGCTCGGGGCCGGGACTTCGTCGACATACCGGTTGTGCTGTCGCTCCCCGCGGCCTCGCGACTCGTCCTGCAATTTCGCCGCGGAGATGAGCCCGTTGCATCGCAGGCAGCCTACGTGCGGCAGCACGAAGCGGATATTGGTG
>JBARRR010000027.1:0-8121 GCA_049644325.1 Candidatus Dormiibacterota bacterium | reverse complement strand
CACCCGCAGGTCGAGGTTACTCGGCTGACCTCGCGGTCGAACGCGGGCCAGAAGATGGGTGCCGTATATCCCGGGATCGAGAGCGACCTGGCGCTCCACGCCGAGCCCGACCCTGGCGATGCCGAGGTGGTGGTGGTGGCCCTACCGCACGGCACCGCGGCGTCGCTGGTCCCCGGCTGGCTCCGGGAAGGTCGCACGATCCTGGACCTGGGCGCCGACTTCCGGCTCAAGGACCCGGACGAATACGCCCGCTGGTACGGCGCCGATCACCCATCGCCGGAGTTGCTTGAGCAGGCGGTCTTGGGGCTGCCCGAGGTCATCGACCGCGGAGCGCTGGAAGCAGCGCGGCTGGTGGCATGCCCGGGGTGCTACTCCACCGCCGCGATCCTGGCCCTGGTGCCGGCGGTCCGGGGTGGGTTGGGCAAGCCCGACTTCATCGTCGATGCGGCCAGCGGCGTCAGCGGCGCTGGACGCTCGCTGGGTCTCAACCTGCACTTTGCCGAGGCCGCGGAGAACTTCAACGCCTACAGCGTCGAAGGGCATCGCCACCTGGCCGAGATGACCCAGGTGTGCCGCAGCGCCTCCGGCGATCCCGCACCACGGATAACCTTCGTGCCCCACCTGGTGCCGATGGTCCGGGGGATCCTGGCGACGTGTTACTTCGACCTCGAGGACGCCACCACCATCGAGCAGCTGCGCGACGCGTACCGCAGCACCTATGCCGGCTGTCCCTTCATCAAGGTGGTCGATGCCGCGCCCGGCACCAAGCAGGTGGCGGGCACCAACGAGTGCCATATCCACGTCACTCAGCAGGGTGATCGAGTAGTGGTGCTGGCGGCCATCGACAACCTGGTCAAGGGGGCGGCGGGCCAGGCGGTGCAGGCGCTCAACATCGCCCGCGGATGGTCCGAGACCGCCGGCCTCGAGCTCCCCATCCGGTGGCCATGAGCGCCGAGCGGACGCCGGCGGAATCGGCCGCAGCGCTGCCCGAGCGGCCGTCGCTGGGGGTCACGGCGCCGCTGGGCTATGTCGCCGGCGCCGCCAGCGCGGGGATCAAGGCGGCCAGTGGTGGCCTGTCCGCCGCGCCCGGGCAGCTGGACGTCGCGGTCCTCTACTCCGAGCGCCCCGCCACCGCCGCGGCGGTCTTCACCACCAACAAGGTCAAGGCCGCGCCGGTGGTCATCAGCCAGCTGAACCTCGCCAACGGCATGGCCCGCGCCCTGGTCGTCAACGCCGGCAACGCCAACGCCTGCACCGGCAGCCAGGGGTTCAAGGACGCCCTGGTGATGGGCAAGCTCTGTGCCGACGAGCTCGACCTCGACCCCGCGGAGGTGCTGGTGGCGTCCACCGGCGTGATCGGCCGGATGATGCCGATGGACATCGTCCACGAGGGCGTCGTGGCGGCGTCGCACAGCCTCAGCGTCGACGGCGGCGCGGCGGCGGCGCGCGCGATCATGACCACCGACACCCTGCCCAAGCAGGCGGGGGCGGCCTTCGAGTACGGCGGTCGCACGATCCGGCTCGGGGGTATGGCCAAGGGATCCGGGATGATCCACGTCAACATGGCGACGATGCTGGCCTTCGTCACCACCGACGCCGCGGTCACGGCGCCCGACCTGGCCCAGGTGGTCCGCCGCGTCGCCGACCGCAGCTTCAACATGGTCACCATCGACGGCGACATGTCGACCAATGACATGCTCGCGGTCTTCGCCAACGGCGCCGCCGGAGGCGCGCCGCTGCTCCCCGGCGCCGGGCTGGAGGAGTTCGAGGCGGCCCTGCTGGGGCTGTGCGTTGACCTCTCGCGCCAGCTGGCAGGGGATGGTGAGGGCGCCAGCCGCCTCTTCACGGTGCAGGTGCGTGGCGCCGCCTCCGAGGAGAACGCGCGCGAGATGGCGCGCACGGTCGCCTGCTCCAACCTGGTCAAGACCGCGATCCATGGGGGCGACCCCAACTGGGGCCGGGTGGTCGCGGCGCTGGGCTATTCCGGCGGGGAGCTGGTGCTCGACCGGCTCAGTGTCAGCATCGGCGACACCGTGGTATTCGCCAACGGCGCCGGGTTGTCGGAGATCGACCTCGAGGCCGTCCGGCGCGCCTTCGAGGCCGACGAGGTCAGCATCGTCTGCGACCTCGGCCTGGGCGAGGGTGACGCCACCGCATTCGGCTGCGACCTGACCGCGGATTATGTCCGCATCAACGCCGACTACACGACGTAAGCATGCCTGCCCTTTGGAGGTCCAGATGACAGTAGATCGCGAAATCAACATCAAGAAGGCCGAGGTCCTGGTCGAGGCGCTGCCGTACATCCGCAAGTTCTACGGCGACACCATCGTGATCAAGCTCGGCGGGTCGGCGCTGGAGCAGGAGAAGATCAACATCCTCGAGGACGTGGTCCTGCTGCGCTACGTCGGCATGAACCCGGTGGTGGTCCACGGCGGCGGCGCCGAGATCAGCGCCATGCAGGAGCGTTTCGGCCTCGAGAGCAAATTCGTCGAGGGACTGCGGGTGACCGACGAGGCGTCGATGGACGTGGTCAAGATGGTGCTCACCGGCAAGGTCAACCCCGACATCGTCGCCGCCCTCAACGGACTCGGCGGCCAGGCCGTCGGCATGTCCGGCGAGGATGGCCCCTCGATCCTGGTCAAGCCGATGTCCAGCCTCAACGGCGAGGACCTGGGCTTCGTCGGCGAGGTGGCGCAGGTCAACGCCGAGCCCATCACCGCGCTGCTGGAACGAAGCTACATCCCGGTGATCGCCTCGATTGGGCTGGGCTATGACGGCAAGTCCTACAACGTCAACGCCGACACCGTTGCCGCCGAGCTGGCGGTGGCCCTGGGAGCGCGCAAGCTGATCGTGCTCACCGACGTCGAGGGCGTCCGCGACGCCTCCGGGACCCTGATCAGCGAGATCGTCGCCCACGACGTCACGGACAAGATCGCCGATGGCACCGTCACTGGGGGCATGATCCCTAAGGTCACCGCCTGTGTGCGCGCGCTGGCCGGGGTCGAGAAAGCCCACATCATCGACGGGCGAGTGGCCCACGCTTTGCTACTCGAATTGCTGACCGCAGAGGGCATCGGCACCATGATCGTCCCCGGGTGAGCACCAGCGAGATTGAGACGCTGATGGCCGAGGAACGAGAGTTCATGATGCACACCTTCAAGCGGCTGCCCATCGAGCTGGTGCGCGGCGATGGCTGGAAGGTCTACGACGAGTCCGGCAAGGAGTACCTCGACATGGTCGCCGGTATCGCCGTCAACGTCCTCGGACACGCCCACCCCGCGGTGGTGGAGGCGGTCCGGTCCCAGGCCGGCGTGCTGATCCACACCAGCAACCTCTACTACACCCGGCCCCAGGTGGAGCTGGCCAAGAAACTGCGGGCGCTCGGCTTTGACGGCAAGCTCTTCCCCGCCAACTCCGGCGCCGAGGCCAACGAGTGCGCCTACAAGATCGCGCGCAAGTGGGGCAAGCTCAACCGGGGCGGGGCGTACGAGGTGCTGTCAGCGGAGGGGTCGTTCCACGGCCGGACCCTGGCCAACGTAGCCGCCACCGGCCAGCAGAAGTTCAAGACGCCGTTCGAGCCCATGCCCGACGGCTTCCGCCAGGTGCCGTTCAACGACCTCGACGCGCTCAAGGCGGCCACCACCGACAAGACCGCGGCGGTGATCCTGGAGCCGATCCAGGGCGAGTTCGGCATCATCCCGGCGCGCGACGAATACCTCCACGGCGTCCGCGAGTGGTGTGACGAAGCCAACCTGCTCCTGGTCTTCGACGAGATCCAGACCGGGATCGGCCGCACCGGCACCTTCTACGCCTTCCAGGGATATGGCGTGGTGCCCGACGTGGTCACCCTGGCCAAGGGCCTCGGCGGTGGCGTGCCCATCGGCGTCTGCCTGGCCAACGCCCGCGCCGACTGCCTCGAGCCGGGCGACCACGGTGGCACCTTCGGCGGCAACCCGCTGGCCACCACTGCCGCGCTCGCCACCATCAAGGCGATCGAGGAGGGCGGCGTCGTCGACAATGCCCGCGAGGTCGGCGGCTACCTGGCGGAGCGCCTGCGCGAGCTGGGCGATGCCTTCGGCTGCGTCGCCGAGGTGCGCGGCCGGGGCCTGATGCAGGCCCTGGTGCTGGACCGGGACATCGCTCCACGCCTCCAGGAGGAGGCGCTCCACCACGGCCTCATCATCACCGCCGCCAACGACCGGGTCATCCGCTTCCTGCCGCCGCTGATCATCGGCAAGCCCGAGGTCGACAAGGCGATGGACATCCTGTCGATATGCCTTGACCTGGTGCTGGAGAACGTCCACACCCCGGGGCCCGCGGCCACCGAGATCGAGGACGCGCCGTGATCGGCGACAAGCAGCACCGCCAGAAGGCGATCCTGGAGCTGGTCAGGAGCCGCCCCATCCACACCCAGGATGAGCTGGTGGAGGCGCTCCGGGAGCTGGACCACTCGGTGACCCAGGCCACCGTCAGCCGCGACATCCGAGAGCTGGGCCTTAGCCGGGAGCCCAGCCCCAGCGGCAGTCGCTACGCGATCCGGTCGGGCCTCAACGTCCGCCTCCCCCAGGTGCTGCGCGACTTCGTCTCCGCCGTCGACGGCGTGCAGTTCATGGCTGTGGTCCACACCCCGCCGGGTACCGCCAACCTGGTCGCCTTCGCCATCGACCAGTCGGGCTGGCCCGAGGTGCTGGGCACGGTGGCCGGCGACGACACGGTGTTGGTGGTGGCCACCGGCGAGGCCGAGCGCCAGCTGGTCGAGGACCGGCTCCTGGAACGTGGCGCCGAGGCGGCCGTGCTGGCCCAGCCCGAGGCCGGCTGAAGGCGACCAGATGAGCAAGACGAAGCTGGTGCTGGCCTACTCCGGCGGGCTGGACACGTCGGTGGCGATCCACTGGCTGGCCGAGCGCGACTGGGATGTGATGGCGCTGGCGGTAGACCTGGGTGAGGCCAAGGACCTCGACGCCGTCCAGGAGAAGGCGCTCGAGCACGGCGCCAGCAAGTCGTTCGTGGTCGACGCCCGCGACATCTTCCTGCGGCATTTCGTCTGGCCCACGCTGCAGGCGGGCGCGCTCTACGAGGGCAAGTACCCACTGGCCACGGCCCTGGGCCGGCCGCTGATCGCCAAGCTGCTGGTCGACCTCGCCCGCCAGGAGGGCGCCGTGGCCGTGGCCCACGGATGCACCGGCAAGGGCAACGACCAGGTGCGCTTTGACGTCGCCACCGGCGCACTGGCGCCCGACCTCCAGGTCGTCGCCCCCGTGCGCGAGTGGGGGATGACCCGCGAGCAGGAGATCGAGTATGCCCGCGAGCACGGCGTCGAGGTGCCCGCCACGGTGGAGTCGCCCTACTCGACCGACGTCAACCTCTGGGGCCGCTCCATCGAGGCGGGGATCCTGGAGGACCCATGGGAGGAGCCCCCCGCCGAGGTCTTCGCCTGGACCACAGATCCCGACAAGGCGCCGGCCAAGGCCGCCTACGTGGAGGTCAAATTCGAGGCCGGGCTGCCCGTGGCGCTCGACGGCGAGGCCCTCGACCCGCTGGCCATCGTGGAGCGTCTCAACGCCCTCGGCGGCGAGCATGGCGTGGGCCGCATCGACATGGTCGAGAACCGGCTGGTGGGGATCAAGTCCCGGGAGATCTACGAGGCCCCGGCGGCGGTGATCCTGGTGGGGGCGCACGCGGCACTCGAGGACATGACGCTCTCCAAGGACGTGCTCCGGTTCAAGCAGAAGGTGGCGGCGGAGTGGGGCGACCTGACGTACAACGGCCTCTGGTTCTCGTCGCTGCGGCATGACCTCTACGGCTTCGTCAGGAGCACCCAGGAGCACGTCAACGGCGAGGTGAGACTGAAGCTCTACCGGGGCAATGCCACCGTGGTGGGGCGCAAGGCGCCAGAGGCGCTCTACCAGAAGGAGCTGGCCACGTATGGCGCCGGCGATACCTTCGACCAGGGTGCCGCCGCCGGCTTCATCCATCTCTGGGGCCTGCCGCTGCGGACCCAGGCGCGGGTCCAGGGCGTGCTCGGCGACGGTGGCCAGCGCAGCCTCCTGCCCGCCGACGTCAAGCGGCTGGTCGCCGGCGAGAAGAAGCCGGATGCCTGACCGCCCCGGCCGCAACGGCGACGCGCCCTCGAAGAACGGCGACCAGGGTGGCGCCGTCGAGGCCAGGGGTGGCCGTCTCTGGGGCGGACGCTTCAGCTCCGGCCCGGCCCGGGCGGCGGAGGAGTTCACCACCTCGCTGGCCGTGGACCGCCGTCTCTACCGGGAGGACATCGCCGGCAGTGTCGCCCACGCCCGCATGCTCGGCGCCACCGGCATCATTCCCCGGGCCGATGCCGCCAAGCTGATCAAGGGGCTGCAGGCGATCCGCCGCGAGATCGACGAGGGCGGCTTTGTCTTCGCCGACGGCGACGAGGACATCCACACCGCGGTGGAGCGCCGCCTCCACGAGACCACCGGCGCCGACGTCGCCGGCAAGCTGCACACCGGCCGCAGCCGCAACGACCAGGTCGCCCTCGACCTGCGCATGTGGGCCAAGAGCGCCATCTTTGAGCTCGGGGGCGCCATCGGGGCCATGCAGCAATCGCTGCTGCGGGCCGCCCAGGACCACGTCGATACCCTGATGCCTGCCTACACGCACCTTCAGCGGGCGCAGCCGACCACCCTGGCGCACCACCTGCTGGCCTACCTGGCGATGCTGCAGCGCGACTTCGACCGGCTGCAGGATGCGCACGACCGCGCCGACGTCATGCCGCTGGGCTCAGGCGCGGCCACCGGCAGCAGCCTGCCGCTGAACCGCGAGTTGGTGGCCAAGGAGCTCGACTTCGACGCCATCTCGCAGAACAGCCTGGATGCCGTGAGCGACCGCGACTTCGTGGTGGAGATCGAGGCCGCCGCCGCGCTCCTGATGGTGCACCTCAGCCGGCTGGCTGAGGACCTGGTGCTGTGGTCCTCGTCGGAGTTCGGGTTCGTCGAGCTCCCCGACGAGTACGCCACCGGCTCGAGCCTGATGCCGCAGAAGAAGAACCCGGACGTCCCCGAGCTGGTCCGCGGCCGGGCCGGGCGCGTGATCGGCAACCTGGTGGCGATGCTGACCAACCTCAAGGGCCTCCCGCTCAGCTACAACCGCGACCTCCAGGAGGACAAGGAGGGATTTTTCGCCAGCGTCGACACCGCCCTGGCGGCTCTGCAGGTGCTGGCCCGGATGCTGCCCCGGCTCACGTTCCACGACGACGTCATGGCCGCCGCCGCGGGCGACCCCGGCCTGCTGGCGACGGAGGTCGCCGACTACCTGGTGCGCAAGGGGGTGCCCTTCCGCGAGGCGCACGCCGTCGTCGGCAAGGCCGTCAAGCGCGTGGCCTCGGGCAAGAGCGCCTCGCTGGCGGCGCTGACCCTGGAGCAGTGGCAGGCGCTCCACCCCGCCTTCACCGAAGACGTGCAGCAGGCCCTTGACCCGGCGCGGGCGCTTTCGGCGCGGCGGGGCACAGGCAGCCCCGGCCCGGGCGCGACCAAGCGCGCCCTGGTGCGCGCCAACCTCGCGGTCAAGCGCAACCGCGACTGGCTGACGGCGCACAAGCCCATCTACTGAGCGGACCCCTCGCCACTACACTCAGCCCATGCTCCTGGCCATCGACGCGGGCAACACCAACATCGCCATCGGCGCCTACCGCGGCGAGGAGCTGGCCCACCAGTGGCGCCTCTCCACCCGCCGGGACGCCACCGCGGACGAGCTCGGGGTCACGCTGCGAGGGCTCTTCGACACCGCGGAGGTGGAGATCCACGAGATCGACAGCGTGGTCATCTCGAGCGTGGTCCCAACCCTGGACCGCTCCCTGCTCGGCATGTGCCGCCAGTACCTCGGGACCGAGGCGATGATCATCGGCCCGGGCATTCGCACCGGTATCCAGATCCGCTACGACAACCCCCGGGAGGTCGGCGCCGACCGCGTCGTCAACGCCGTGGCCGCCTTCCACAAGTACGGTGGCCCCACCATCGTGGTCGACTTCGGCACCACCACCAACTTCGACGTCATCGCCGACAACGGCGACTACCTCGGTGGGGCGATCTCCCCGGGGATCCGGATATCGATGGACGCGTTGTTCGAACGCGCCGCCAAGCTGCC
>JBARRR010000026.1:0-11153 GCA_049644325.1 Candidatus Dormiibacterota bacterium | reverse complement strand
CACCGTCGCGCCCGCCATCACGCCGCCCGCCGCGCCCGCCGAAGCCGCCACGGCCTCCGCGGTCGCCGCCGGGGGCGCGGGTGCCGAAGTCAACCACCCGGTCGCTGCGCACCTCCTTGGGCGTGATCACCACGCGCCGGTCGGGGCCCTCGCCCTCGCTCTCGGTGCTGACGTCAGGGTCGTCGGCCAGCGCGGTGTGCACCGCGCGGCGCTCGTAGGCCTGCATCGGGTCCAGGCCGATGCGCTCCTGGTTTCGCTTGGCCCGGTCAGCCGCGCGCCTGGCCAGCTCGCGCACCGAGTCCTCCCGGCGGGCACGGTAGCGCTCGACGTCGATGACCACCGGCTCGGCCTCGTCCATGTTCTGCCGCACGATGGTGTTGACCAGCAGCTGCAGCGAGCGCAGGGTGTCGCCGCGCCAGCCTATGAGCAGGCCCAGGTCCTCGCCGCGGATGTCGATGATGGCCGGGCCCTCATCGTGCCCCTCGAGCCGGTGCTCGACCTCGGCCTCGATGCCCATCCGCTGGAGCAGCTCCACCAGCACCTGCTCGGCCTGGAGAGCGTTCTCGCGCAACACCGTGACCCGGATCTTGGCGGCGGTGGACGTCAGGCCCAGGGCGCCCCGGCCGGGCTCCTCGAGGACCTCGACCTCGACCCGCTCAGGAGGAACGTTGAGCTGCTGGAGGGCGGACTCGAGGGCCTCCTCGATCGTTTTCCCGGTGATCTCTATCGACGGCATCGGCTGTCTCCTCGCTTCATATGGCACGCCCCCCGGGCGTCGGCCCCAATGGTGGACCTGGTTCGATCCCTGGCTAGCGGCGTCCTCGCCGGCCCGACGCCTGCTTCTTGCGGCGCCTGACGCGCGCCGCGGCGGCGGCCTCGGCCTCGTCCGCCTCCGCCTGGGTCGGCGTCCGCTTGGCCACCACGTCGGCGCCACCCGCGGCCTTGCCGTTCTTGCCGTTCCTGCCCGCGGCATCGGTCACACCGCGCCTGCCGTCGCGGAGGTTGCGCCTGTCGGAGCCGGGCTCGCCATCCTTGGGCTTGTTGCCCAGGATGGGGAGCTGGCCCCAGCCATTGACCGTGTACTGCTGCCCGATGGAGAAGAGGTTGCTAACGATCCAGTACAGGACCATGCCCTGGAGCGCATACCGCTGGAAGGCGAAGAAGGTGATCAGCAGCGGCATCATGAAGCTCATCGACTGCGTGACCTGCTGCATCTGCGCGGCCTGGGGGTCGTCGGTGTCGGCCTTGGGCTGGGCCATCATCCGCGTCTGAACAAAGGTGGTGAGCCCGGCGAGCACTGGCAGGATCCAGGTCACGGGGTCGCTAAGTGACGCCGGGATGGCCAGGTTGAGCCCCATGAAGTAGGGGCTGACGTGGAGGCCCTCGAAGAAGTTGTGGTCGATGATCGCCTGGTACAGCCCGATCAGGACCGGCAGCTGGGCCAGGGTCGGCAGGCACCCCGCCAGCGAGCTCAGGGGGTTGATGTTGTGCTGCTTGTACAGCGCCATCATCTCCTGGTTCAGCTTCTGCGGGTCCTTCTTGTACTTCTTGCGCAGCTCGGCCAGCTCGGGCTGGATCCTCTTCTGCTCCGCCTGGGTCTTCTTGGTCATCTTCAGCTGGGTCTGGAAGAGCGGGAAGAGCAGGAACTTGATCAGGATCGTGACGGTGATGATCGCCAGGCCATAGGCGCCGATGACGTGGGTCGGGGGGAAGGCGTCATAGACCTGGGCGAAGAAGCCGAGACCGATCTCGAAGGGGATCTTGAGGACCTTGGCGACGTCGCCAAGGAAGTCGCCGACCGGCTTCAGGAACTCGAGGGCGAGGAAGACCACCTAGCTGTTTTCCAGGTCAACAGTCGAGCTAGGGCACTGGGTCGTAGCCACCGACGGCAAACGGATTGCAGCGGGCGATGCGCCAGAGCGCCATGCGCCAGCCTTTGAAGAACCCATATTTGTGGATGGCCTCATAACCATAGTGCGAACAGGTGGGGGTGTACTTGCAGCCCCCGCCGAACAGCCCCAGAACCGGACTGAGAGTGAATTGATATACCCGGATCAGGATCAGGGAAACTCGGGCCACGGCTTCACAAGCTTACCGCAGGCTCAGCTACCTCCTCCTTGGTGTACGCCCAAACATCCTGGTGACCGTCCCATCCCCGTCGCGCGAAGCGGATCAAGCGGAGCTGGGGTAGCCTGACTGCGATCGTCCGCCGCAGCGCCTCAGCATCGTGCATCGTGATTCCGAAGTCTGCCGCTCCCGCGTAGGACTTGAATGCCGTCCCGTGCTCGGCAAGGCTCGTCTGGAAGCTGGCCTCAAGTCCAGAGAATTCCCGCCCGTACGACGCGAGCAGGTCGACACAGTCCACGCCGTGCGTGGTGAAGACCAGCACCCCGTGGCTCACCATGGCGCCGTCAAGTGCATCGAGTAACTTCAGGCAGGAGGCTGGCTCCAGATGGGTAAGCAGCGAGCCGACCCAGACGAGATCGTATGGCACTGGAAATCGGATGGCACGAAAGTCGCGGCTCGAGAGCAGAGGCTGGGCCCCGAACTCACGTGAACAGAACCTCACGGCGCGCGCATCGATGTCGCATGCCGTGATTGCGCTTGGATCGATCCGAGTTACAAGCCACCGTAGTACCCGCCCGTAGCCGCACGGTAGATCGAGGCAATGCCGGACTCGGTTGAATGCCGAGCCGGCGTCGTCGAGAGCAGCACTCAGGTGATCCAGAGCCTCTTCGCCGGTGGCAGCGTAATGACGCAACGCGGCGTCAGATTTGGAGTCGAGCATGTCCAATGCGTGCAAGCGACCATTGATGCCAGGGTAGCGCCGAGCCATGGCCGAGTCCGGCAGCACGGCGACAAGGCGGTGCCAGGCATTCCGGGCTGGGCCGAGGACTGGCAAGGGCAAGATGTGCTTGGCGCGAGATCGCACGCTGGCCGAACGGCGAGTCACGAGTTCACCAATCCACCCAAGAGGTGCTGGATATCGGCCGCCAGCTCGCCAAAGGTGGCACTTGCGGCATTCGGCCGCGCGACGACCACCATGTCCACGGCCGAGCCCGACTCGACCATCAGGGGCCGGGTCGCTTCCCGAAGGCGCCTGATGATGAGGTTTCGGGTCACCGCCCCGCCGGTTTGCTTGGAGACCGAGAAGCCGATGCGCGGGTATCCAAGATCGTTGGGCGCCGAGTGGACAATCGCGTAACTCCCCTCACGCCGCCGGCGCGCCTGATAAACCCGTTGAAAATCAGCGGAGCGGCGGATCCTGAACTGAGAGGGCATTTCTTCGCCTCGCCGCCCAGGGCCGAGCGGCACTTGGGAAGCCTGATGTTATGGGATGGCCTTGCGGCCGCCGGGGGTCAGCTTGGCGCGTCCCTTGCGGCGCCGGTTCTGGACCACGCGGCGACCACCGGGCGAGCTCATCCGGCTGAGGAAGCCGTGAACCCGCCGGCGATAGCGTTTCTTGGGCTGAAAAGTCCGTTTCATGATCAGTCAGCCGCCGGCGCCGGCCGGCGAGCCCAAGAGTATATCCAGCCCCTGTCTAGGGGGTGCCGTTAGTGGAGTCGGCGCCCGCGCCGACGCCGACCACGCCCCCAACTCCCTGGGAGACGCTGCTAACCGCGCCGGCCGTGGTGCGGGCCGCTTCCAGCACGGTGTCCTTACGCTCGGACCACAGGTTGGTGACGACCAGCCGGCGCTCAGCACCGCGCTCCGGGTCCAGCAGGTACATCGCGACGGCGCCCAGCACCGCACCAAAAAGGATCTTTCGCATCTCGGTTACTCCTTCGCCAAAATCGGCTTCAGGCGACAATCCTATCCGCCGCGTCCGCGAACAGATTTTCCCTCTTGTGGGGGGGTCGGGTGGTTGCTATCATCGCCGCTCCCAACGGCTGGGCGAGGGCGCCGCGAATAACAGGTTGTCCACAGCCTGGGGAGTTGGCCACACGGCGATTTCCACACCTGTGGACAGACTGTGAATAACCTCAGGGGAGCTTTCAGGGGAGCCATCTGACGGTGCAAGAATCAAGCTCGGAGAACATCTGGCAGGCGGCCCAGGAGGAGTGGAAGTTCCAGATAGCCAAGCCCAGCTATGAGGCCTGGCTGAAAAGCGCCAACCTCCTCTCCCTGGACGGCCGGTCGTTCCACATCGGCGTGCCCACCAAGCTAGCCAAGGACTGGCTCGAAGACCGCTACTCGGCGATCATCAAGGAGACCCTCAGCGCCATCATGGCAGGCGAGGTCGAGGTGACCTTCGAGGTCACCAGCCAGGCGCTCCACGAGGAGGAGGCGGCCGACCTTCGCGACACAACGGAGGCCGACACCTCGGTATTGGAGGAGCCCGACTACGACCCCGCCTCCAGCCAGCTCAACCCCAAGTTCGTCTTCGACAACTTCGTCGTCGGCCACAACTCGCGCTTCGCCCACGCAGCCGCCAGGGCGGTCGCCGACGCCCCCGGCGACGCCTACAACCCGCTGTTCCTGTACGGCGGCGTGGGCCTGGGCAAGACCCACCTGATGCACGCCATCGGCCATGCGGTGATGAAGAAGAGCCGCAAGCGCAAGGTCGCCTACGTCACCTCCGAGCGCTTCATGAACGAGATGATCGAGTCGATCCGGCGCAATCAGATGAACGAGTTCCGCAAGCGATATCGCAACTGCGACGTGCTCCTCATTGACGACATCCAGTTCCTCGCCGGGAAGGACCGCACCCAGGAGGAATTCTTCCATACCTTCAACGCGCTGCAGGAATTCAACCGCCACATCGTGATCAGCTCCGACCGACCGCCCAAGGACATCCCCACCCTGGAGGAGCGGCTGAGGTCACGCTTTGAGGGTGGGTTGATCGCCGACATCGAGCCACCCGACTTCGAGACCCGCGTTGCCATCCTCAAGTCCAAGGCGGGGCCACACAACCGGCTGATCCCAGAGGACGTCCTGTCGTTCATCGCGCACAAGATCCAGCGCAACATCCGCGAGCTGGAGGGGGCGCTGATCCGGGTGCTGGCTTACGCCTCGGTGACGCACCAGCCGATGACCACGGAGACCGCGGCGCGGGTGCTGGAGGACATCATCCCCTCCAGTGAGACGCGGACCCTGTCGGTCGAGTCGATCAAGCGCGTGGTGGCCAACTTCTACGGCATCACGGTCGAGGAGATGATCGGCAAACGCAGGGACCGCCACATCGTCTTCCCGCGCCAGGTGGCGATGTTCATCATCCGCGAGGAGACGGCGTCATCCCTGCCCGCCATCGGCCACGCCTTCGGCGGCCGCGACCACACCACCGTGCTCCACTCCTACGAGAAGATCCACCAGGATTGCGACGACGACCCCCGGGTCAGCACCGAGATCACCAAGATCCGCGAGCTCCTGTATCAATGACGACCCCGTCTGTCCCCAGCCAGGTGTTGGAAACGGGCCGCAGCCTGTTGGCGCAGCGGACAACCCTGAATCGGGCGCACAACCTGTGCGCCGGCGCCGATTTGTCCCCCGTCAGCGCACCTATAATTTTTGACGGTTGGAACTCAAGGGGATGGCTTGTCCGGGATTTCCACCGCTCTTCTCCTACTACTCGTATTAATCATCAGAAGCGTCTCAGTAAAGGGGTGGTGTAAACCATGAAGCTGACCTGCTCGCCCGATGCCCTGGGCCACGCACTGCAGGTGGTATCGCGCGCCGTCAGCCCGCGGACCACGCTGCCCATCCTCAACAACGTCCTCATGGAGACCACCACTGAAGGCCTCCGCCTGACCGGGAGCAACCTGGAGATCGGGATCGTCGACCACGTCGACGCCGAGGTGGCGGCCGAGGGGTCGGTGACCCTGCCGGCCAAGCTGCTGACCGAGTTCGTTGCCCAGCTGCCCAACGAACAGCTGGAGATGGAGCTCGATACCAAGACCCAGACTCTCAGCGCCAGGTGCGGCCCGTACCACGACGTCAAGATCAAGGGCATCGACGCCAAGGAGTTCCCACCTCTGCCGCCCCAGGAGGAGGGTCTCAAGGTGACCATGGAGCAGTCCGAGCTGGTGCCGGCGATCGAGCAGACCGTGGTCGCGGCCAGCGCCGACGACGGCCGCCCGGTGCTGACCGGGGTGCTGACCCAGCTTGGCTCGGAGCAGCTGACACTGGCCGCAACTGACGGCCACCGCCTCGCGGTCCGCACCCTGCCAGCCAAGACCGTGGGCGCGCCCGGTGGTGAGGAGGACGGAGCCGGCGACTCGGTGATCATCCCGGCTCGAGCACTGGCCGAGCTGAGCCGGATCCTAAAGGGCGAGGGCACCGTGGAGATGTCGATGGGGCGCTCGCGAAACCACGTCTTCTTTTCGCTGCCCCGCGTCGAGCTGATGTCGCGGCTGATCGAGGGGACCTACCCCAATTACTCGCAGGTCATCCCCGAGCAGTCCAACACCACCATCACGGTGGCGGCTAAGGAGCTGCTGGAGCGCACCCGGGGCGTCGCCATCTTCGCCCGCGACAGCGCCAACGTGGTCCGCATCAAAACCGAGGCCGGCGAGATCTCGATCTCGGCCAACACCAGTGAGGTGGGCTCCAGCGAGGCCTCTGTCGGCGCCGAGATCGACGGCGCCGACATCCAGATCGCCTTCAACTCGCGTTACCTGCTCGACGTCCTGGCCCTGGTCTCCACCGAGAAGGTGACGCTGGGCTTCAACGGCCCCCTAAGCCCGGGGGTGGTCAAGCCGGCCGGCAAAGACGATTACACGTATGTGATCATGCCCGTCCGCGTGGCGATGTAGCGGGACAAGGGTTCGAGACACTAGGTCGCTTTCGGTGCTGACTGCGGTCAGCCTCTACGCCTTTCGCAACTACACAAAGCAGGCCGTCCCGCTGACGCCCGGCATCAACCTCTTCCTGGGCGACAACGCCCAGGGCAAGACAAACCTGCTGGAGGCGATCTACCTGGCGGCGACCTCGCGCTCGCCGCGGTCCGCGGTGTTGGCGGAGATGGTGATGTGGGAGCAGCACGCGGCGCGGGTGGTGCTGGAGTTCGCCGATGAGGGGGGCGCCCACACCCTCGAGGTGCGGCTGGAGCGAGAAAGCGGGCCCCGAACCAAGCGCAAGCTGGTCCTCGACGGCAAGCCGCTGGCGTCGTCGGCGCTGGCGGGCCGGGTCAAGACCGTGCTCTTCCACCCCGAGGAGATGGGGTTGATCCGCGGCTCGGGAGAGGGCCGGCGTCGACTCCTCAACGGGCTGATGACGCAGTCGGAGCCGGGGTTCGCCTCGCTGCTCTCGCGCTACGGCCGGGTGGTCGAGCAGCGCAACGGGCTGCTCAAGCGCATCGCCCAGGAGCTGGAGCCGGTCTCGGCGCTGGGGTACTGGACCGAAGAGGTGGGGCGGGTCGGCGCCGAGGTGGTCGAGGCGCGGCGCCGGTGCCTGGCCCGGGTGGGCCCCCTGGTCGCGGAGCGCTACGCCGACGTCGCCGGCGGGGAGGCGCTGGAGCTGAGCTACGCTCCCAGCGTGGACCCTTCCGGGAACTCCGCCGACCCCGCCGCCGCCATCGTCGCCGAGCTGCAGGGGCGCGAGCGCGAGGAGGTCGCCCGGGGCCTGACCGTGGCCGGCCCCCATCGGGACGACATCAGCTTCCAGCTGGGTGGGCTACCAGCTGCCAACCACGCCTCCCAGGGCCAGCAGCGGACCGCCATCCTGGCTTTCAAGCTGGCCGAGGTCGAGGTCCTCTCGGACGACGGGGTGGCTCCGGTCCTGCTGCTGGACGACGTCATGTCGGAGCTGGACGCGCCCCGCCGCGAGCACCTCCTGGCGCTCGTGGAGGCGGTGCCCCAGGCGGTCATCACCTCGGCCGAGGAGGGCTACTTCCCGCCGGGTTTCGTTGACCGGGTGGCCGCCCGCCGGGTGACGGCGGGGACGGTGGCGAGCCTGCAGCCGTGAGCGATGATGACCGCGAGCTACCCCCACCCAACACGCCGGTGCTCCAGTTTCGACCCCGCCGCCGCGGCGCCGGCAAGCAGGACGACGGCCCCGCCGAGCTCTCAGACCTGATGATGCCGACGCTGGCCAAGATGGGCCTCAAGACAAGGGCGCGGCACATGCAGCTGATGAACCTCTGGCCGGCGGTCGTCGGCGACATGGTGGCGGAGCACACCACCGTTGCCGGGTTCTATCGCGGGCGCATGACGGTCGAGACCGACTCCCCGGCGATGGGCCACGCCCTCCTCGTCCAGCGGCAGGACATCATGGAGCGTCTCAACGCCGAGCTCGGCTTCGACCTCGTTGCCGACATCCGCTTCAAGCTGCGGGGCGAGAAGCCGTGACGGTTGCCACCACCGGGCTCAACCCTGAGCAGGCAGCCGCCTGCGAGACCCTCAGCGGCCAGCTCCTGGTCCTTGCCGGCCCGGGCACGGGCAAGACCCGTGTAATCACCTACCGCTACATGAACCTGCTCCAGCTGCCCGGCGTCGACACCGATAACATCGCGGTCCTGACCTTCACCGACAAGGCGGCGCGGGAGATGGAGGAGCGGATCGCCGTCCTCTGCGGCACGGGCTACCGCGACCTGATGGTGTCGACTTTCCACGCCTTCGCCCTCGCCTTCCTGCGCGAGGAGGGCCACCGGCTACCGATCCCGCGCCAGTTCCGAATCGCGGCCGAAGTCGACAAGTGGTCGACGATGTGCCGCGTCCTGGAGCGACTTCGTCCCGAGGAGCTCTACCGGCTGCCCCGGCCGCGTGACGTCGCCCCCGACCTGCTCAAGCTCCTGGAGCGGGCTAAGCAGGAGATGGCCGGGCCCGATGACTACCACCGCATCGCCACCGACATGGTCCACGAGCACCGGCTCGGTTCCGACCTCCACGTCCAGGTAGCCGCTGTCTACCGCGCCCACCAGGAGGAGATGGCAGCGGCGGGGATGCTCGACTTCGACGACATCATCTACTGGAGCGTGCGGCTCCTGGAGCAAGACCGGGAGGTGCGCGAGCGCTGGCGCGCCAAGGTGTCGCACATCATGGTTGACGAGTTCCAGGACACCAACTTCTCGCAGCTGCGGCTGGTGGAGCTGCTCGCCGGCGAGGAGGGCAACGTCGCCGTCGTGGGCGACGACGACCAGTCGATCTATAAATTCCGGGGGGCCTCGGTGGCCAACCTGCGGCGCTTCCGCAAGACCTACCCCGGCCTTCGCATCGTGCGGCTCACGACCAACTACCGCAGCACCCAGGAGGTACTGGCGCCGGCCCACCGGCTGGTCAGCCACAACCCTGAGCGCGTCGCCAAGGATGTGCTAAGCGACCGCACCGGCCCGGCGGCGCGCGTCTACCTGGCGCCCGATCGCAACCACGAAGTGGCCTGGGCGGTGGAGCGCATCGTGGAGCTGATATCCGGCCCCGAGAAGCTGGCTGCTGGCGAGATCGCCATTCTGCTTCGCACCAACGCGCAGCTCCGCGCCTACGCCCGGGCCCTGCAGCACGCCGGCATCCCCTACCAGCTGTCCGGCGGTCGGGGCTTCCTCGACCAGCCCGAGATCAAGGACATCCGCGCCTTGCTGCAGCTGCTGGTGGACCCTGACGACAACCAGGCCGCAGCCCGGGTCCTGGCGATGCCGGGCGTGGGCCTCGCCGGGGCCAAGATCCTGGCCCTCACCACGGCAGCGCGCCGCGACGAGGTTCCCGTCGAGGAGGCGCTGGGTCGCCTGGCCGATGCCGAGGCAGAGGACTGGACCCGCGCCGCGGTGGCCCTGGCACTGGTCCGCGAGCTGCGTGCCGAGAGCCTGCGCGCCCGGGCCGACGAGGTCCTCTTCAGCGCCCTCCAGGGCACCCGGTATGTCGACGTCCTCGACTATCCATCGGAGATCCAGCGACGGCAGGCCGGGGCCAACATCGACAAGTTCGTCGAGCTCTGCGAGGCCTTCTGCGACAACCACGCAAATGCCGCTATGGCCGCCACCATGGCCGCTTTCGTCGACTACCTCGGCGCGGTGGAGGCGTCGCAGTCCGAGGAGGCGATCCCGCCCATCGACACCGGGACCGAGGCGGTCCACCTGATGACGGTGCACAAGTCCAAGGGCCTGGAGTTCACCGCGGTCTTCTGCCCGGGCCTGGTCGAGGACCGCTTCCCCTTCAAGAACCCGGGCGAGGCGCTGCCCCTGCCCCAGGAGCTGATCGTCGAGGAGGTCGGCTCGCGCGACCCGCGCATGGCCGAGGAGCGGCGCCTCGCCTTCGTGGCACTGACCCGAGCCAAACGACACCTCTTCCTCTCGGCCGCCGAGCGCTACGAGGGGACCAAACGCTGGAAGCCATCGCGCTTCCTGGCGGAGATGGGATTCCTGCCGGCCCCGGATGGCAAGGTGGTGGAGCAGCCCGGGGCGGAGCCGGTGCCCGAGGTCGAAGTCGCCGCGCCGTCGGTGGCCCAGGCCGCCCTGCCCATGCCGCACCCGGAGGTCCCCGAGCTGAGCGTCAGCTACAGCGCCCTCGACCTCTACCAGCAGTGCCCCCGCGCCTACCAGTACCGCTACGTCTACCGCCTACCCACGCGGCCCAGCCCCGAGCAGCAGTTTGGCGTCGCCGTCCACAACGCGCTCCGCGAGATCCTCGAGGGCGCCAACGATGGGCAACCCAGACTGGAGGTGGCCCAGGAGACGTTCGACCGCCACTTCGCCGCCGAGCGCTTCTGCGACCCCGTCAACGCGGACCTCTGGCAGGCCCGCGGCCGCGATTTCATCGCCAGCCTGCACCGCAAGGGCCGCCTCGACGGGCGCCTGCTCCACTCGCCACCGGAGCAGAAGTTCACCCTCAGCATGTCGGGCTTCCGCGTACAGGGCCGGATCGACCGCATCGACCGCACCCCCAAAGGCTTCCGCGTGATCGACTACAAAACCGGCGAGGTCAAGGAGGACTGGCAGCTGGAGCGCGACCTTCAGCTGGGCATCTACGCCATCGCCGTCGAGCAGGTCTTCGGGCTCAAGCCCGTGACCATGGCGATCTGCTACCTCGAGGACGCCACCGAGATCGAGGTGCTCAAGACGACCTCGCAACTCCAGTCCGACCGCGAGGTCGCCGAGGAGCTGGCGGCGGGGATCATGGCCGCCGACTTCACGCCGGCGCCATCTGCGTGGAAGTGCCGGCGCTGCGACTACCGGCTGGTCTGCGACGCGGCGATGTGAGCTCGGCACAAGCGGGGAGCACCTCGAT
>JBARRR010000025.1:0-12002 GCA_049644325.1 Candidatus Dormiibacterota bacterium | reverse complement strand
CAGGGTCAGAGCGACCTGCGCTTCCCGTGAGAGCGCGGGGTGGCAGCAGGTGAAGATCAGCCGGAGCCGGTCGTCAGGTTCCGGCGGGGCGCTCCTCTCCGGCTCCATCAGGAGCGCCAGCTTGCTCAGGTAGTTGCTGTCGCGACGCAGGCGGTCGATGGCGCGGCGGCGGGCGACTGTCTGGAGCCACGCGCCCGGCTGCGCCGGCACGCCCTCCTCGGGCCAGTTCTCCAGGGCCGCGACGATGGCGTCCTGGACGGCCTCCTCGGCGACATCGAAATTGCCGAGGATGCGGACCAGCGAACCCGTCAGCCGGCCCGCCTCCTCCCTGTAGACGCGCGCGAGCGCGGCCTCAGCCGCCTCGCGCCCAGCGTCCTGCTGCCCTACCGCGGCACCACCGGCCGCACTTCGACGGTTCCGCCGGCGGGCCATTCCTTGGCCAGCTGAAGCGCTTCCGCCTCGTCGGCGACGTCGAACACCGCGAAGCCGCCGATGATCTCCTTGGCCTCGATGAAGGGGCCGTCGGTGACGGTGCGGGTGCCGTTGCTGCCGCGCACGGTCTTGGCCGTGGAGGGGCTCTCCAGCTGGTGGGTCACCTCCAGCTTGTCGGCGTGCTTGCCGAACCACTGGCCGATCTGGGCCATGTACTCGTCCTTTTGCTCCTGGGGGAAGCTGTCCCACTGCTGGTTGTACTCAGCATCGCCACAGAAGAGAAGCATGTACTTCATCTCGATCACTCCAATCAGCGGTCCCTTGCGCCGCTCATAGACTACGTCGATCCGCGACCGCCGGATATCGACATCCGGGGACACGCATAATGGCCCGATGGCGGGTAGGCGGTGGGGGCCGCTGTATCGGGTCGCGGCTGTGGCGTTGCTGGTGTTGACGCTTTCGCCAATGCTGGCCATCAGCCCAGCGGGCGGTGGCTCGGCGCTGGCGGCCAATGGGCTCAGCGCCACGATCCGACGGACATCGCACGGGATCCCACACATCCTCGCCAATGACTTCGCCGGCGTCGGGCTGGGCTACGGATACGCCTTCGCGCAGGACAACATCTGCGTCATCGCCGACCAGTACGTCACGGTCAACGCGCAGCGTTCGCGCTTCTTCGGCCCCAACGCCTCATGGACCTTCGGCGGCAATGGCAGCGTCAACAACAACCTCAACAGCGACTTCTTCTTCCAGCAGATCATCGATTCGCACGTGGTCGAGGGCCTGGTATCCAGACCACCCCCCGACGGGCCGGTCCAGGGAGCCAAGGACCTGGTTCGGGGTTATGTCGCCGGCTACAACAAGTTCCTCGCCGACACGGGCGTCGCCAACCTGACCGACCCGGCGTGCAAGGGCGCGCCTTGGGTGCGGCCGATCACCGAGATGGATGCCTACCTGCGGTTTTACGAGCTGGCGCTCCTGGCCTCCAGCGGCGTCGCCATCGACGGTATCGGTAGTGCCCAGCCGCCTCCTGGTCCCCACAGCGCGGTCGGTCCGGCGACCACGATCACCCCGGCCCAGGCCGGCCAGCTCCAGACCGCCTTCGACACGCTGCACGAGATCGGCAGCAACGCCTACGGCCTGGGCAGCGACGCCACCGACAACGGGCGCGGCATGGTCCTCGGCAATCCCCACTTTCCCTGGGAGGGATCCGAGCGGCTATACCAAGCGCAGCTGACCATCCCGGGCCAGTTCAACGTCGAGGGCGCCAGCCTGTACGGGGTGCCGCTGGTGCTGATCGGGCACACCGACCACCTCGCCTGGAGCCACACCGTCTCCACCGCCTACCGCTTCACGCCGGTCGAGCTAACACTGCTGCCGGGGTCGCCGACCACCTATCTCTATGACGGCGCCCAGCGGGCGATGACCTCGCGGACGATGACCGTAATGGTCAAGCAGGCCGACGGCAGCCTGGCGCCGCAGTCGCGCACGCTTTGGACAACACACTACGGCCCGATCTTCACCTCCATCCTGGGGCTGCCGCTCTTCCCGTGGACCCCGGCGACGGCATTCGCGATGCGCGACGCCAACGCCATGAACTTCCGCTACATCAACCACTTCTTCGAAACCGACCAGGCGCAAACCGTTGGCCGCCTGTATGAGATCCAGAGGACGCTGGTCGGCATCCCCTGGGTCAACACCATCGCCGCCGACGAGAACGGGGACGCCTACTACGGCGATGTCTCCAACATCCCCAACGTGTCGAACGCCAAGGTCTCGGCCTGCAACACGCTGCCCGGCATCGCGACCTTCGCGGCCCTGGGCTTACCGGTGCTGGACGGGTCCAAGTCGTCTTGTGAGTGGGACATCGACGCCGACTCGCCCCAGCCCGGCACATTCGGGCCGAGCCACCTGCCTCACCTCTTCCGCAACGACTACGTCACCAACTCCAACGACAGCTACTGGCTCAGCAACCCCCAGTCGCCGCTGACCGGCTTCGCCCGCATCATCGGCGACGAGGCCACCGCCCGCAGCCTGCGCACGCGGTTGGGGCTGATCCAGGTGCAGCAGCGTCTCGCCGGCACTGACGGCCGGCCGGGAAATCGCTTCACGACGCAGCAGCTGATGGACACCGTCTTTGGCGATCGCCAGTACGCCGGCGAGCTCAGCCGCGACGCCCTGGTGACGATGTGCACCGGGCTGCCCGGCGGACTGGCGCCCACCACCGGTGGTGCGCCCATCGACGTCAGCGGGGCCTGCCCGGTGCTCGCCGCGTGGGACCTGCACGACAACCTGGACAGCGCCGGCGCGCTGCTGTTCCGTCGCTTCTTCGAGCACGTCAAGGCCGCGGTGCCAAGCCCGGCCCCCAACCCCACGATCTGGAGCACGCCGTTCAGTGCCGCT
This sequence comes from Candidatus Dormiibacterota bacterium, assembly GCA_049644325.1. Lineage (GTDB taxonomy): Bacteria > Chloroflexota > Dormibacteria > DASZGP01 > DASZGP01 > DASZHA01. Next base: position 9,167 of record JBARRR010000025.1, on the reverse strand, counting down.
GACCCGGTCAACACGCCGCGCGACCTCAACACCACCAACCCGCTGATGAAGCTCGCCCTGGGCGACGCCGTCAAGGACCTGACCACCGCGGGCGACCCCCTCAACGCCGGCCTGCTGGGGCACCAGTACAAGGTCAAGAACGGCGAGAAGATCCCGATCCATGGTGGCCCGGGTACCGACGGCGTGTTCAACGCGATCAACACGTCGTGGTCGGCGGCTGCCGGCGGATACCCCGACGTCCCCCACGGCTCGAGCTTCGTGATGGTGGCGCACTTCAACGGCACCCCATGCCCGGACGTGCACACCATCGTCACCTACTCGCAGTCGACCGACAAGACCTCGCCCTACTACGCCGACCAGACGCGGATGTTCAGCAACAAGCAGTGGGTGACCGAGCCCTACTGCGAGAGCGCGATCGCCGCCGACCCCAACCTGACAGTCAAGGCGATCAGCGTGACCTCACCGCCGGACACGCTCCCCAACACCGCGCGTGGGCTGTGGTGGCCGCTGGTCGTGATTGGCGGGCTGGCGGTGACCGCGCTCTGGGCGCGGCGCCGCAGGAGTCAGACCTAGCTCAAGCCCTGAGTCGGGCCCCGGTCATCTCCAGGACTGAGTCGCCGTCGGTGTCGGCGAACTTGACCTTGGCTACCCCGTGCGCCACCGGCGAGGTCTGGTAGCGCAGGTGCGGCCGCTCGTCGGTGGCGGCCTTGACGATCACGGCAGCGACGTCGTCGCCGGTCTGGCCGGCGTCAAAGTGCTCCTGGGTGGCGGAGAGGTAGCGATCCAGGATCGGGCGGTAGGGATCGGACTTGTCGGCGAAGAGGGGGCCTGCGCCCCTGGCCACGGTGTTGACGAAATTGGTGTTGACCGCCCCCGGCTCGACGATCGACACGAAGATGCCGAACTGCTTGATGACCGGTGCCAGGCTCTCCGACATTCCCTCGATGGCGAACTTGGCCGCGGAGTAGGCATCGTTGAACGGCTGCCCGGCGATGCCGCCCACACTGGAGAGGTTGATGATCCGGCCGCTGCCGGCGGCGCGCATGTGGGGCAGCACCGCCCGTGTCATGTTCCAGGCGCTGAAGAAGTTGACGTCAAGGATGCGATGCGCGTCCTCGATAGAGGTCTGCTCCAGCGATCCCAGGTGACCGACGCCGGCGTTGTTGACGAGGACGTCGATGGCCTGATGGCGGTCGATGACGCCCGCGACACCGGCCTCGATGGACGCCGCATCGCTGACATCCAGCGCCTGGATGTCGAGCTCGACGCCGTCGGCCTTGGCTCGCTCTTCCAGCGCGCCCGACCTGCCCAGGTCGCGCATTGTCGCGACCGTGGTGAACCCGGCCTGGGCCAGTGCAATCGATGTCGACAGGCCGATGCCTGAGGACGCCCCGGTTACCAGCGCTACTCCGCCCATCCCAATCCCTCCTCTGGCTCTGGAGTGAGCTTAGCCGGTCACCACCTGCGCGTCATGAACGCGGGGCGCCGTCGATGGAGCGCGGCCAACATCGCCGCGGCTGCGGCCGCCAGTGCCACCAGGATCGCGGCCATGATCGGCGCGGCCGGTGACCCGACCGACGGCGCGCCCGCCTGGGGCAGCGCCGGCAGCTGGGCGGCGGCGACGTTGACCTCATCGGCACCCATGTCGACGCGGGCGCCCTGGATGCGCGGGTCGCCTTCATAGTCCGCCGTCAACCCCGCCGGGACCAGCGAGTTGAGCCCGGCGTCGATCGTGGGGCTGGCCTGGGTCTGGTGGACGTCCGCCACGCCCGGCCCGGGGTTCTTGAGCTTGGGATCGATACAGGTGTTGCCGGTACCCGGGTAGGCGCCGCCGGTGAAACCGGTGCCGGCGCAGGAGTCGGTGTAACTCAGCGTGGTGGTGTCGAAGCCAGCGATCTCGCTGCTGCTGCCCGAATCACCGGCGACGATGCTGTTGATGATCGTCGCGGTGTCGAAGGCGTCCCCGGCCACGCCGGATCCGCCCGTCCCGTTGCCTGCGTCGTTGCCCGCCACTGTCGAGTCCTTCAGCGTCAGCGTGATGGGACAGTTCGGGTTGCAGGTGGAGATGAGCCCGGCGTAGATCCCGGCCCCTTCGCCGGCGGGACTTATCGTGTTGCCGGCGGCGACCAGGTTCTCACCGCTGAATGTGGCGCCTGCCGTTAGGTCGCTGGCCTCGATGCCGAGGCCACCGCCGTCGGCCTCCACCACCGTGGGGGCGGGAGCGTTGGGCTGCGCCGTGAACACGGGTGCGGGAGCGGGAACCAGCGTGTTGCTGGTGAACTTGTCGTCCAGGCTGGTGCTGGATCCGCCCAGGATCCACTCACCGCCACCACCCCATTTGGTGTCAGCGGTCGAATCGGCGTGGGGCTGGGCAAATGCGATGAATCCCGAAGCCGGGGCTGCCACCGAGTTCGAGTCGAAGACGTTGTGCGCCTGCGCGACCTGAGTGCCGCCCTGCTCGTTGTCGACGAAGGCACCGCCGCCGCGGGTTATCGGTCCGGTGATGGAGACCCGTGGGCCCGCGGCCGGCTGTGCGGCGAAGGCGATGGAGCCGGATAGCACCTTGTTATGGGCGAAGGTGTTGCCGGTGAGGGTGGTTGGTCCGGCGGGCGAGTTGGCGCCCACCAGCGCCAGGCCACCACCCTGCACTCCCGCGGTGTTGTAGCCGAAGACGTTGTTGGTCAGCGTCACGTTGTTTGCGGGAGCCAGCAGGCCACCGCCGCCGGTGGCAGCTGAATTCCCCAGCGCCTGTGTGGTCAGGGAGCCGAAGGTGTTGCCCGAAAGCACCACCGGTCCGGCAGCCGATGTCAGGCTCACGGCGCCGCCGCTGCTGCCGGAGTTGGCCGATGTGTGGTTGTTGACGAAGGTGCAGTTGGTGATGGTCGTCCCGTGGTCACCAGTCAATGAGATCGCAGCGCCGCTGCCACTTGAGCTCAGTGTGCTGTTCTTGAAGACCAGGTTCTGGATGGTGGTGCCCTTGCTGCTACCCCCGGTCAGGATCGACGTGCTGCCGGCGGTGTTGTCAAACCCCTGGTTGGCGTCGGCGCCCTGGAGCGTGATGTGGATGGTGGTGGGCAGGTTGAAGCTGCCGGCGCAGAGGTGGTCGTCGGAGAGGGTGATGGTGTCGCCGTCGCCTGCCCCGGCCAGGGCGGCGGCAAGGCCAGCGCAGTTGACCGGTGGCGCAGCATGCGCGGTCATGGCCGTCGTCGCCAGCGTGCCAGCCGCGACCAGCGGGGCGGCCAGCAAGGCCAGGTGGGCGGTGCCGCGCCGCTTCAGGGCAGGGTTGACTCCGAACATTCGATCTCCTCGTTGCCTGCGCCGGGGGCCAGGCGCCTTCGTCGGTACGACACTCTGCCACAGTTGTCTGCGAAACAGAACGACTGTTGCTGAGTGTCAGCTAGCAGATCAGGTCGCCGTCAAAGCTCCCGTTGGGGTACTGCACCATCTTCACCCTGCCGCCGCTGAACGAGTAGGACGGCCTGCACCAGCTGGCGGCGTCGCGCGTATTGGCGGCGCCCGCGACCCAGTTTGCCGGAGCGGGCTGGGACCCCTTGGCGCTCACCTGGTACCCGCCGGTGACCTGGCCCCACTGGAAGGAGGTCGAGTAGATCCCGATGGCGCCCACCCCCTGGGCCCGCAGGTAGTCGATGCTGCCCTGCAGATCGGCGGCGTTGGCCGCGGTGGTGCCGTTCCAGCTGTTGCCGGTCTCGACGTCGAGCCACCAGCCGTGGCTGCCGGCGATCGCCTGGCTGGTTGCCGCCGCGGCGCGCTGGACAGCGTCGAGCGCCGAGTTCCAGCCGTAGTTGTAGGCGCAATCCTGGTTGGCTGGATCTGCGAGGTTGGCGCACTTCCGCGGCCCGGTGCCGGCGCGGTCAGCCCAGTGGCTACTCGCGGTGAAGGGATTGGCGGTGTTCATGTAGAACTCGGCTGCCTGCGGCTTCCTCGATGCCCAGGCGAACTCGCCGGCCAGGCAGGGGTTGGTCGACCACGGCAGTCCGTTGGTCACGCCGACCACCGCCAGCGTGCCCCCGCCCGGAAGCTTGGCGCCGCACTGCGGGTAGGAGACGTCGTAGCCGGTGAGGTGGCTGGTTCCGCTGGCGCCGGACGCGCCTTGCAGCAATGCTGAGGCTCCGAGGCCGCCAACGGCCGCGCCGAATACGGCGACACCAACGACCAGGTAGCGGAGTTTCAGGATTGCCTCCCTCTTCGGGCTTGGCCCAAGCGGGCCGGGGATTGCGGGGACTTGAACCTACCAAGGCGGTACCCGCCCTCGCATGAGGGCGGGCTTATGCCTATGGGACCTCGAAGGGTCCGGTCAGAACCTCAGGACCGAACCCGCCGGGTCCGGTAGACCGCTGTGCCGGCTGCCGCCGCAGCGCCTCCCATAACCAGCAGCAGCAGCGCAAGCGCGCCACCGGCGGGGTGCCCAACTGGAACCGCGCCGGCCTTGGGCAGGGTCGGCACCGCGGTTACCGCCGCGGCGGCAAGCACGTTGCTGCCGCTGTGGCGCACATCACCGGCGTAGGTGGCGGTGATGTTCCCGCTCGTATTCGGCGTGAAGCTGATGGTGCAGCTGGACACCCCGGGCGTGCTGGTCGCCGCCAGGGTGCAGGTCCCGCCGTTGGCGAAGGTGCCGCCGCTGTCAGAGGCCACAGTCACGGTGCCGATGGGGCCGGTCTTATGCCCGGCCGTCTTGGTGTCGGTAACGGTGACGGTGCAGTCGACCGCCTGGCCTGCGTTGAGGGCCGGGCAGGTGACCGCCGTGGTCGTGGATCGAATGGCGCAGAGGTTGGCGACCAGGACGCCGTTGGAGTTATTGGCGTAGGCGCTGACGTCGTTGTCCGAGAAGGCGTTTGAGTCACCGGAGAGAACGAAGACGCCCTTACCCAGCAGCGCGGCACCGATCACGCTCGGCTGTGTGCCGGCGCCGGCCTGGTTGACCAGCGACTGGCCCGGGGATGCGATCGTCACGGTCGACCCGGCCGCGTAGCCGTACGAGGTCATGCCCGAGGTCAGTGAGGACGCCACGATGTTGGTGGTCGGGCCAGACCCAACGCCGTTCACGATCGTCAGACCGGCGCCGAGAGCCCCCGACAGGGTGCTCAGGTTGGTGTTGGCGGCGGTGAAGCCGCTGTTGTCACCAAGGGCGACGATGGTGCCACCAGCGGTGACGTAGGTGTTGAACTCGGTCGTCTGGGGTCCCGTGAACGCCGTGCTGTTGATGGGGAGCACAACGCAGGCGTACGGCGAAAGGTCGGAGGGCAGGGTGGCGTTTGTTACCACCGTTCGCCCGGCGGCGGTGCCGAACTTGGTGTAGCCCTCGTCGAGGGCGCCGTTGCCGTCGTAGACAAAAACGCTGGCGGGGGCAGCGAGCGCCACCTGGGGCGCGCCGGTGGCGAACAGGCCGCCGGCCAACGCTCCCCCAGCGGCAAGGATGGCGGCGATGCGGCGATGATTCACGGTTTTACTCCCGAATTAGGCCGGTTCCCCGACGGGCGGACACACCACCAGACCCCACCCCGCGCGGACGCTATCATCCCGCCCGGCCCCAAGTCAATCCGACGTCCCCACCGGTAGACGAGGCCGGACTATGCTAAGGGCCGGGAGATGAAGGTCGAGACGATCCTCAGCAAGAAGGGTCGCGCCGTTGAGACGATCCGGCCCGATCGCGATGCCACAGCCGCCCTGGAGAAGCTGCGCGCGGCCGATATCGGGGCGCTGGTGGTGTCGCGCGACGGCTCATCAGTCGATGGGATCCTGTCGGAACGAGACATCGTGCGGGGACTGGCCAAGCTCGGGGCGGGCGCCCTGAAGGTGCAGGTCCAGGAGCTGATGACCCAGAAGGTGCTGACCTGCACGCCCGAGGATTCGACCAGCTACCTGATGAAGCTGATGACCGAGAAACGGATCCGGCATGTGCCGGTGGTCCAGGACGGGGTGGTCTGCGGGATCGTCAGCATCGGCGACGTGGTCAAGAACCGGGTGGAAGAGTTGGAGATGGAAGCGGTCGTCCTGCGGGACAGCCGCATCATGGGTAGCTGACGCGGAACACATTTCGGAAGGAGGAGAGCCATGTACGGACGATCGACCCAGTTCACCGGCGACCCGGCGACCATCGAAGAGGGGATCCGGATCTTCAAGGAGGAGGTCATCCCCGCCGTATCCGGGCAGAACGGATTCAAAGGAGCCATCTCCCTGAGTGACCGGTCCAGCGGCAAGGGGATCAGCATCACCTTCTGGGAGACGGAGGATGACATGCGAGGCAGCGAGCAGCCGGCCAACCAGGTTCGGACATCGAGCCTGGCAGAGCTGGGGATCACGGCGCCGCCCACGGTCGATCGGATGGAAGTTACCTACTTCGAGGTCAACTCCTGAGGCGTTAGTAGGTCTGCGGTCTCGATCCTGCCTAAGGGGACCCCTGCTGCGGGATTCCGACGGCGTAGCCGGAAGCGTCAACCGGCTGGTATTGCCACGACCAACTGCCCGCAGCCAGAGTCACCTGGTAGACGATTGGCCCCTTCAGCCCGCCCGATGACGCGGTGGTTTGCTGCACCTGCGTGACCAGGGCGTTGGTGAGGTCGTACGTGTAGTTGTCCTTGTCCTGGGAAGTGCCAGGCATCGTGAGGACGAACCGATACGGATGGCGCTGGCCGTTAGAGACCAGCTGCTGGAAGGTGTTGAAGGCCTCGGTGTTCGGCGTCCTGAAGGTGATCGTCAGCGCGGTCGCGGATCCCGTGACGGCGAACTGCGACGCCATCCAGGCATGGCCGGTGGCCGGGTCCATGGTCGCGGTACCCCCGGCGTCGGTGGTGGCGCCGTCCGGTTGGATCGCATGGGTGCTGATGGGCCGCGGTGACGGAGGGTTGGCGGGGGGCGGGACACTCCCGCCGCCGGCGAGCTTCTGCGCGCCCACGTCGCAGCCCGCAAGTGCCACTGCTCCGAGAAGCAGCAATGTCAGTTTGGTGATCCGTCGCTGGCTTCTATTCATAGCTCCGCCCTCCTCTCGTGCTCCCAGTCTCTCGCTCCCAGACTGTCCCACGCCATGGTGCCAGCATCACATTGGTTCTAGGTGTGTCCCTCACCTAGCGTTGCCGGACCATGGCATAATTATGTTATGCGGCGCACAACGATCATGGCTGACGAAGACCTCCTCGAGCAACTAGCCAGCGTGGCTCGCCGGGAGCGGGTATCACTGGCAGAAGTTATCCGTCAGGCCCTGGAACTCCGCGTCAACCAGGCGAGGCCTCCTTTGACATGCATCGGGGCGGCGTCAGTTGAGACGGTGCCAACAGATCTCGCACGGCAGGCTTCCGACATGCCATTTGAGCCTCTCAGCTGGCGTTGATCCTGGACACGGGTCCGCTGCTGGCAGCGATCCATGTTCGGGATGGGGACCATGCCGCCTGCGTGCAGCTGCTGAGCCAGAGGCGGGAGCGGTTTGTGGTACCGGCGCCGGTGGTCGTTGAGCTGGACTGGTTGGTGCGAACGCGACTTGGGAGCAATGCGTTCGATGCGATCCTGGCCGATGTGGAGTCAGGGGGACTCGTCGTGGAGGAGCTGCATCCTGTTGACTACTCGCGCATCCGCGATCTCTGCCAGCAATATGACGACCTAAATCTTGGATTCGTCGACGCCGCCGTTGTTGCCGTCGCGGAAAGACTGCATGAGCCCCGAATCGCTACGCTTGACCACCGGCACTTCTCCGTCATCCGCCCAGCAGCCGGCGGCGCCTTCCAGCTTCTGCCGTAGCCCTGCCCATTCGGGCGTTGCGGCAATACCGCGATTCGTGCGGTAGTTAGCCTAGATATGGCTAGCAACAACGGCACGCCCTCAGACAACGGCTCCGGCCCTCGACGCCCCTGGTGGCGCCGTCCTGGGGCACCCGATCGTGTCGACGCGCCCGCCGAGGCCACCGAAGCCGAATCCTCGACCTCCGGCCTGAGCGGCCCGCCGGTCGTAGAAGAGCCGCCCGACCCCGACAAGCCGACCAACCTGCGCGAGCGCTGGAAGCTGATCCGCGACTCAGTGCGCGGGACGCTGGTCGCGATGCCGCGGGTCTTCCGCCTGGTCTGGACCGCGAGCCCCGCCGCCACCGTCACGCTGGCGGTGGTCACCGTGGTCGCCGGCATCATCCCCGCGGCCACCGCCTACAACGCCAAGCTCCTGATCAACTCCGTGGTCGAGGCGATCGTGATCCGCTCGCAAGGGAGGCCCGACGTCACCCGGCTGTCAGTGCCGATGCCTGGCTTCACCATCCACTCGCCATTCATGAGCTCGGTCGGCGTGATCATCGTGCTGGCGGTGGTGGCCCTGGCGATCGCGGCGATCAGCTCGCTGATGAGCACCGTGCGCAACATCGCCCAGCAGCTGCTGCAGGAGCGGGTCCAGATCCGGATCCAGCTGATGGTGATGGACCACGCCGCCGCGCTCGACCTGCCGTTCTTCGAGGACCCGGCGTCGTACGACCTGCTGCGCCGCGCCCAGGAGGACTCGCGCAACCGCCCGGTGCAGATGATCTCCAGCACCTTCGGGCTGCTGCAGACGGCGATCACGTTCATATCGATGATCGCGCTGCTGCTGGGGGTCAGCCCGCGGTTGGCGCTGATCGCGCTGGTCTCGCCGATCCCGGCGTTCATCTCCGACACGCGCTATTCGTGGTGGGGCTACCGCATCGCGCGCTGGAACTCGCGGCTGCTCCGGCGGATGAACTACCTGGTGCAGCTGGTGACGACCGACACCTTCGCCAAGGAGGTCAAGCTGTTCGGGCTCGGCGGCTACTTCAGCGAGCGCTACCGGCTGCTAGCGGGGACGTACTACGAGCGGCAGCGGCGCCAGATCACCCGCCGTTACATCGCCGGCTACCTGTGGGGGATCCTGACCACGCTGGCGGGCTCGATCACCTATCTATACGTGGCCCTTCAGGCGGTGGCCGGGCGGCTGACGCTCGGCGACCTGACCCTCTACACCAGCGCCGCCAGCCAGGTCCAGAGCTCGATCTCCAACCTGCTCGGCGGCTTCAGCTCGATGTACGAACACAATCTATATCTATCCAACCTCTTCACTCTGCTGGAGACGCCGACCGCGGTGGAGCGGCCGGAGCATCCGCGGCCGCTGCCGTCGCCGCTTCGGGGCGAGGTGGAGTTCGAGAAGGTCTCCTTCGGCTACCC
>JBARRR010000024.1:0-3642 GCA_049644325.1 Candidatus Dormiibacterota bacterium | reverse complement strand
TACCGTGAAGATGTCAAGGGCTTGCCTGAGCGCGTTCGCCGCGGCTGGTCGATCGCGAAGGGCGAGGCTGCGTCCGAGAATGTCGAGCGCCCGCGCGTAGAACGGAAGGTAGCCGCTGCCTTCCAGGATGGCCACTGCCGTGGTGGCGCAGTCGATGCTACGGATATCGTGCTTGAGGAGATCCGCCCAGGCGCCCGCGATGGATGCCACCGCGGTGTAGAGCTCGGGCTCGACGGTACTCGCAATCTCCCGCGCACGGTCAGCCGCGTGGCGCCCGAGCACTGGGTCGTTGAGTTCGCCCGCAACTTCCGCAACGTCGAGCAGGACCAGGGCCGCATCGGCCAGCGCACCGTAGCCGGTCATCCCCGTGATGGCGCGCTCGAAGTGATTCGCCGCATCGATCAGGTCACCCTCCGTTCGGGCGATCAGTCCGGCCAACCAGTGAGCGCTGTGACCGTAACCGAACACAGGGGTGCCCTGGAAGATCTGGCTGATCCGATCGAGATGGTCCCGGGCCTCGGCGGTGAGGCCTAACTCGACGATCGAGAGCGAGGCCAGCCCCGCGCCCCAAGCCCGCCGCGCGCTGATCCGCCCATCGTTCCAGGCGGCCGACTCGCGCCAGCTCTCGCGGGCGCCCTTGAAGTCACCGGCCAGCCATTGCACGAAGGTCACGTGGGCAAAGAGCACCGTATCCCCATAGGCGGTGGTGGCCCGACGACTCTCCGCGAGGAGCGCTTTGGCTTCTTCCAGCTGTCCGCTTGAGGCCAGGCAATTGGCAAGCAGTCCGAGGCTCCAGCCCAGGCGATAGTCCCGGCCGTCTTCGCGGGCGATTTCGATGCTTTTGCGGAGGTGAGGCTGCGCCTCGGAGAAACGGCCCTGGCGCACGAGCGACCACGCGTGCGCCCCCATCGCGTGCAGGACCATCATCCGACTACCCAACTCCTCCGACTCGTTGATCACCTGGCGGGAGACGGTTTCCTGCCCCCTGATGTCGCCCGCGACGGCACGGATCCAGCTGATCTCGTGCAGCGGCATCAGGGCGCGAGATCGGTCGCCCGCCCGGAGGAAAAGTTCTCGCGATCGCTCGGCCGTTCGCACCGCGTCCGCCGATTCCTGCACATGCCAGACGCGGAAGCTGCTGAGGCGTAGCTGGACGACAGCCTGGCGGAGGAGGTCGTCTGACGGACGCAGCACCTTCTCGATCTCTCGCATGGCCCGAACCCCGATCTCGGTATACAGGTCGGCCTGGTGGTCGATCACCCACTCGGCGTCCCAGGACATCGCATCGAGCACGCGCCGCCAGCGCGGATCGCCCGACGGCAGCAGGTCAAGCAGCCCACTCAGAATCGGCATCGCTTCCCGGTACGACTGGCGCTCCTCAGCCTGCTGGAGGGCGTCGATCAGGGCGTCGATAGCCTCCTCTTCGCCAGGCCGGGCGCAGCGCACGTAGTGGGAGGCCGCCGCGGCGCGCTGACCGGAAGAAACAAAGGCGCGCGCGACCAGTCGATGGATGGCGCGACGCCGAGCGCCGCCGATCGCCTGGTAGATGGTCTCCTGTATGAGAGGATGGGTGACTTCGTAGATCAGGTCGCGACCGCGCTCTTCCTCGGTCAGCAGGCGAAGGCGCACGAGGTTCTCGAGGATGGGGGCGAGGCGGTCGAGGGGACGGCCGCTGAGCAAAACGAGTTCCTGGAGTTCGGTCCGGCGGCCGACGAGGGCGAGCACTTCGAGCGTCGCCAGGGAGGGCTCATCCAGCTGCTTGAGCCGGCCCATCACTCGGTCGGTCAATTCTTCCGGGATCCGCTCGAGCGTGGGGGCCGCCAGGTCGCCGCCCTGCTCCGCGATCGTTCGCGTCAGGCCAAGGGCGAAGAGGGGATAGCCGCGGGAACGCGCATAGAGCCAGTCGGTGAAGGCCGCCGGTGGTTCGCGCTCCAGGATGCCGGCGGCCAGCTCGCCAACTTCGTTGCGGCTAAGCCCCGTCAGCGTTCGGCGAGCGAGGAAACCATCTTGCTCCAGGGCGAGCAACGCATCCCTGGCGATGGGATGCTGGCTCAGTTCGGCGGGCCTGGCGGCGAGGATGATGAGGACCCGGCTGGTGCTCAAGTTGCGGGCCAGCTGGTTGAGCGCCTCGATCGAGGAGGCGTCGGCCAGGTGGATGTCGTCCAGGACGACGACCACCGGCGCTTTCTCGGCGAGGTTGCGGAGGAGGACCGCGAACCCCTGGACCAGCCGTGGATGCAGCGTCTCATGGCTGGAGAGGCGCCCCCGGACGGAAGCAACACTGCGCAATACGCTGGCCAGGTCGTCGAGCACCCCTCCGCAGAGGGCGCGGACCTCAGCGGGAGGAAGGCGGCTGAGGTGGCGCTCGAACGCCTCCAGCCAGAGGCCGAAGGAGGCGGTCGCGCCCAGCGGATAAGCGCGGGCGGAGAGGGCGATGACGGTGCGCTGATGGCGATGGATCAGCTCGGCAGCGAGACGGGTCTTGCCGACGCCAGGGTCGGCCAGGAGGAGGACGCAACGGAGTTCGCCGGCGATGGCACGCCGAAGCTCGGCGTCGAGCTGGGCGAGTTCCCCTCCCCGGCCTACCAGGCGCAGCCGCGTGGCCGCCGTGGCCATGGGACATTATGGCTCCCCCTTGCCTAGGCAGTTGTCAGGTCCCACTCCTCCCGGTTACCGAGTGGTGACTCGGTCGGGGAAGGAACCGCTTCACCGACTCGTCACACGCGTGGAGCTACCCAGGCATGAGGCAACCCTTGCTGCTGGTCCGGCGACATGCCAACCGCGACTTTGCCATCGCCTGCGCGGTCGCCGCCCTCCTGACGAGTGGATTTGGAGCCTGGATGGCGCTCCAGATCGATGGCGCCGGCTTCACCGAAGCCATTCGCGTTCTTGGAGAGGCGGCCGCGGCGCTGGTCGCGGTGGTGGCGTGCATGGTCGCCGCGACGCGCCATACTGGCCGCACGCGGTTCGCCCTGGTCCTCCTCGGGACGGGTGCGCTTGCCTGGGCGGCGGGGCAGGGCGCATGGTCGTACGTCGAAATCATCGAGCGGCAGCAGTTGTCCTTTCCCTCGCTCGTCGACGTGGGGCACCTCGCCCTGGTACCGCTGGCGGTAGCCGGCATCGCGGTCTTCCCGGGACGGCAACGCGCCGCCTCCCGGCTCGCCTTTCTGCTCGACGGCGCGATCCTGGCCGGTGCCCTGGTGCTGATCAGCTGGGCGACCGTGCTGGGCACTGTCTACCACTCCGGCTCCGATATCGGGCCGTCCGCCGTCACCGGGCTGGCCTACCCGGTCAGCGACATCGTGATGGCCGTGATGGCGCTGCTGCTGGTGGGGCGCACCGCGGGCTCGGCTCGTCTTCCCTTGTTATTGGTGATGGCCGGGGTCTTCGCCAACCTCCTGACGGACAGCGCCTCGGCGTACCTGACGACCGTCACCACCTCTGGCCCGGTGCAAATCCTCGGTACCGGCTGGGTCGCCGGCTTTCTCCTGATGGCTCTCGGCGCGGTTCGAGCTGCCTTGCTCGCCGGGTCAGCGTCACGGGCTGATGAGCGGCCGCCTGGTCGCTGGACGATCGTGGTTCCGTATATCCCGGTGGCGGTCGCCGCCGTCATCGCGGTCCTCAAGAATGTCAGCGGGCCGC
>JBARRR010000023.1:0-7798 GCA_049644325.1 Candidatus Dormiibacterota bacterium | reverse complement strand
CCATCAGGAGACCGGAGGCGGTGCCCACGAGGCGGTGGATGTACTCGATGGTCACCTGGGCGTCGGCGAAGTTGGGAATGATCCGCCCCTGGCAGGCGGGCCAGTCGGGGCAGCCGAGACCCGAGCCGGTGATGCGCACGACCGCGCCGATCACGATCTGGCCGTAGACCGCGACCGCCGCCGCGACGGCCAGGGCCCGGAACCTCTTCAACTCATTCGCCCTCGGTCCGACCGACCCTACAGGTGGATCGTGTCGTCTTTAATGCCGAGTCGAACGTCCCGGACGGGGCGCAGCGAGCGCACAGTCGGCACCGCGACGAAGTTGTACGCCGGCGGCGGCGAGGTTGTCGCCCACTCCAGCGTATGTCCCTCCCAGGGGTCGTCAGGTGTGTCGTCCGGGCGCTTGGTCATGAACGTCGTCCTGATGAAGTTGATGAGGAAGATGAGCACCGCCAGCGCGATCAGGAAGGCGCCGATGGTCTCGATGAAGTTGATCGCGGCCCAGCCCTTGTCGGCGGTGTAGGTCTCGATCCGGCGGGGCATGCCCAGCACCCCCAGGAGGTGCATCGGCATGAAGGCCAGGTTGAAGCCGGTGATCAGGATCCAGAACTGGAGCTTGCCCAGCCGCTCGTCGAGGTACTTGCCGGTCATCTTGGGCCACCAGTAGAAGAAGGCGCCAAACATGCCGAACACCGACAGCCCGAAGACGACGTAATGGATGTGACCCACCACCCAGTAGGTGGCGTGGAGCTGCTGGTCCACCGCCGGCGAGCCGAGGAAGACGCCGTCGACGCCACCGATCAGGAACATCAGGACCGCGCCAACGCAGAACAACATGGCGGCCGTGAACTTGATCGAACCACCCCACATCGTGGCCAGCCAGTTGAGCACCTTTACACCTGATGGGATCGCGATACACATCGTCATGAACGAGAAGAAGGAGATGACCGCGATCGGCAAGCCGGTGACGAACATGTGGTGCACGAACACCACGAACCCAAGGATGGCGATCGCCGCCATCGAGTAGGCCATCGCCTTGTAGCCGAAGATCGGCTTGCGGCTGAAGACCGGGATGATCTCGGAGATGATGCCGAAAGCCGGCAGCACCATGATGTACACCGCCGGGTGTGAGTAGAACCAGAAGATCACCTGGTAAATGAGCGCATTACCCCCCGCGCTGGGTAGGAAGAAGTGCATCCCGAACTGCCGGTCGGCCAGGACCATCGCCAGGGCGGCGGCCAGGAAGGGCGAGGCCAGCACCACCAGGAAGGCCGTGATCAGTATCGACCAGGTGAACAGGGGCATGCGGAAGAGCGTCATTCCCGGCGCCCGCATGTTGAGGATAGTGACCAGGAAGTTGATGCCTCCGAGCATCGACGAGATGCCGAGCAGGTGGAGGCCGACGATCCACAGGTCCTGGCCGGTGGAGCAGGTGAACTGTTTTTCGGTGAGCGGTACGTAGCCGGTCCAGCCGGCCTGCCCGGCGCCCCCGAGGCAGTGGACCTTGGCGCCGTTGATGACCAGGTCGCTGGGTCCCACCAGGAAACCGGAGAAGAGGACCAGCGCGCCCAGCGGGATCAGCCAGTAGCTGAAGGCGTTGATCCGAGGAAAGGCCATGTCGCGGGCCCCGATCTGGAGGGGCACAAAGTAGTTGCCGAAGCCGGACCACATTGGTATCACGAAGAGAAAGATCATCGTCGTCCCGTGCATCGAGAAGACCTGGTTGTAGACCTGCTGGACGTTGGGCTTGCTCTGGCCCAGCACCTTGGCGAAGTCGGCCAGGAACTGGCTGTCAGGGGTGGCCAGCTGGGTCCGCACCAGCAGCGCCAGGATCCCGCCGATCAGGAAGAAGAAGAAGGTGGTCCAGAGGTACAGGATCCCGATCTTCTTGTGGTCGACGGTGGTCAGCCAGTCGAGCACGCCGCTATAGGCGGGCCCGGAGGTCTTGACGCGCGGGGTGACAACGGCGGTGGCAGCCACTTACGGACCTCCTACTTGCTTGGAATACCAGGCATCCCAGTCCTCTTGCGTCAGGGCCAGCACCCGAGCCGTCATGGCTGCATGGCTGAGGCCGCAGAACTCCGAGCACTGACCGTAGTAGGCACCCGGCGAGTTGGCCTCGATCCAGGAGTGGTTGGTCTGGCCCGGGATGGCGTCGATGCGGCCCTGGAGCCGCGGGATAGACCAGCTGTGGATGACGTCTGCCGACACGATGTCGAGGCTGACGACCGAACCCGCGGGGATCACCAGGTCATTGGAGGCGGTGGTGTACGGGGTCCCGCCGGCCGTGACCTTCTGCCCGACCTTGACGTTCTTGACGTTGGGATAGACGAAGGACCAGGCCCACTGGCGGCCGCTGACCTTCACCGTCATGGCCCCCTGGGCGCTGGCGGGGGCATTCCGGACGAAGGGGAACTGGAACAGGGTCAGGACGAAGATCGTGAGCAGGATCAGCGCCGGCACCAGCGACCAGGTGAACTCCAGGGCGTTGTTGCCGCCGACCTGGCGGGGGACCTCGTCCTCGTTCTTGCGCCTGAAGCGGAAGGAGGCGTAGATGATGGCGCCACCGACCAGCAGGGTGACCAGCAGGGCTGGGATCGAGATGACGTACCAGAGGTCGCTGATGTGCTGCGCCGGCGGCCCCGCGGGGTCAAGGATGCCCTGGCTCTTGCTGCTGTCGTCGGCCATCGCGGAGGCGTTGGCCAGCAGCAGGAAGGCGGTGGTGGCGAACGGAATCGGCAGGATTCGCTTCAAGCTCTTCAAGACCGCGGCAGAGTATATCGACTCGGCCACAACCCCCGCCTTCCCCGCGCGCTCATCGTGCTATGGCGCGCAGGGGATGCCGCCGGCCGAGGTGCACGGCGTCAGCTGGGCGGCAAAGACGGCCGAGCCGATGATCAGCGCGAAGAATGCGATGGCGCCGATGATGCAGCCGAGGTCGGCCTGCATCGCCCCGTAGACGGCGTACAGCAGGCGAACCGGGAAGCTGCTGGGAGCATCCTCGGTGGTGCCGGTGTCGCTCTCGGGCGTGGTCGGAGTGGTGGTTTCGCTCATCGGCTGTCTCCTTGGGCTTCGCCCTCCTCAGGGTCGTCGAAGAGGAACTCCTTGACCTTGACGTACCACCACTTGGGCGCGTAGGCACGTCCCTCGTTGATGGCGATGGTGCCCTGCCGGGCGTCCCAGCTGGCCGCGATCCAGAAGCTGATGAAGGTGATCACCAGCGTCAGCCCCACCAGCTCCGAGACAAGGAAGAGCAGCATCGTTGCCAGCGGGCCGACCCCCAGGAAGCCGAGGTCGAAGCTGTAGCTGTAGACCAGCGCCGCCAGGACCGCGGGCACCACCACGCCGGCGAAGTACTGGGCCGCTCGCACCGGGGCCCCGTAGTAGAGCTGCCCGAGGCCCGGGATGATCGAGATCACCCTCGCCACCCTGGGGTTCCTGTGACGGGGGCTCGGGACCGCGATGCGCTCGCCCTCGACCGCGCTCATTGCAGCATCTTGTAGACGTAGATGGCCGCGATGACCAGGCTGGTAATCGCCCAGAAACTGACGAAGATCATGTCGCCGGTGGTGATGTCGAGCAGCTCTGGTCCAGGGATGAAGGCGAGCATGTCTTATCTCCTATGAGATGTGGGCCTCGTTGCCGCTAGGCAAGAGGTTGTCGGGCTTCTGATCCACCTGGTCGACGTCGAGGATGTGCCACTTACCTGGCTCGTAGCGCGTCTCCGTCGTGAGGTGGAAGTAGGCGGGCTTGCCATTGACGTCGATCTGCACGGTGACGATGCAGGTCTGCCCACCCTGCGGCGGGATGACGGTGCACGCCTTCTTGGTGGGCACAGGGTTGGTCGTGCCCGGGGGCGGGTAGTTCACCGTGGCGACCTGCCACTTGGCCCCCTTGTTGGCGGCCATGAACTTGGACACGCTTGTGGCCCCCGTCAGCGGGATGCCGTCGTTGATGTTGTTCTCTAGGAACTCCTGACCGCCGTCGGCCTTACCACCCTCGATCGCCTTCATGTAGCCCTCGGCGGTGGCTACCGGGTCGGCCAGGTTGGCGGCGGCGCCGGAGCCGGCGCTACCGCCGCAGGCAGAAACCAGGGCCGCGCTGACAAGTGCGAGCGTGGGCACGGTCAGCCGATTAACCAAGGGCGTGCTCCCCAATGATCATGGTCAGGGTTGCCAGCGCCAGCACCACGAATGCGATCGCGATCCCAAGAAAGTCCTTCCACGCCTGGCTCCGCATCCCCCGCCGTACGAAATAGATGGCGAGGCAGATGACCACGGTCACGACCAACGCGAGCAGGAAGATGACGCCGTCGCTCACTGGCCAGTAGGTGTGAAGGTCAGCGGCTGCTGGTAGTGACGGACCCAGTGGACCATGAGGTCGACCTTGGCCTTGTTCTCATCGGCGTTCTTGCTGAAGAGGTTCTTGGCACCCCATGACGGCATCTGCGACTTGAGGTGGTGCTCCGAAAGGGCGCCGTAGAAAACGCAGTCGTAGTAGTAGTCGTCGTTGAAGAAGCCGAGCCGGTGCTGGTCGTTCAGCGGTGGCCCGATCCCGCCCTCACCCTGCTGGCCGTGGCACTGGGCGCAATTGTTCTTGAATACCACGCTGCCCCGGTCGACGGTGTCGAAGTAGTTGACGATCAGGTTGCGGTGGGCGCCCTCCTTGTCGGTGGCGAGTCCCTGGCCGTTGTGGCAGACCATGCAGCCGGTGACATCGATGGGCTGGTCGGCGTACTGCGATGGCAGCCCGTAGGTCTTGACCATCTCCGCCGTGACCCGGTCAGGGTGAGCGACGGGGTTGCGCTGGTTCTGGGGCATGATCAGGGGGATGCGCTGGGCCGCCACCTTGCCGCCGATGACAGCGATGTCGGGGACGTGGCAGGTGATGCAGCGCTCGTTCTCGTTGGCACCCTTGGGGTTGAGCTGCTTGACCTCCTCGACCGGGGTTGGGGTCTTGAAGTGGTCGTAGTAGGCCAGCTCGTACGGCTTCCACTCCTTGTTGTAGTCAAGGTAGAAGGTCACCGCGAGCACCGCCATCAGGGCAGCGCAGCTGAGGAAGAAAAACTTGGACAACTAGCCCGGCTCCCCTGCCCTAAGCCCTTCTAGCGCCCAAGAATGCCGTCCCAGTACCACTTCCACTCCAGGCCGCGGAAAAACGTCCCGATCAGGGCGAAGGCGACCGAGAAGACGATGAACCCGGTGAAGAGAATGATCCCCACCTTGCGGTCACGCGGGTGACGGGAGGGGTTGCGATCGAGATATGGCATCGCGATCAGGCCCGCGATGACGAAGGTGGGAAAGGCCACGCCGGCGGTGATCGGCGGCACGCGGGAGAGCAGCTCCTGGAGGCCGAGGAAGTACCACGGCGCCTTGCTGGGGTCCGGGGTCATGGACGGATCGGCCAGCTGCTGCAGAGGCGACTGCACCACCAGGGCGATGGCGGTGAGGACGACGCCCACCACGAGCGAGGCGATGAACTCCCGGTAGACCAGCGCCGGGAAGCTTGGGATGCTGGTGTCGGCGTCCTTCTTCAGCGACTGCCGCTGTGCCGGCGGCGCCGCGGGCTTGGCCGGCGCAGCTGGCGTAGCCGTCGCGGCGGCGGCCGGAACGTTCGCAGTGTTAGGGCTTGGGGTGCTGTCGGTCTCGTCAGCCATGTGCTTGCCTCACAGGTTCCCGGAGAACCCGTCTTTTCGGACTCTCCAGAAGTGGGTCATCATCGCGATCGCTGCCACCAGTGGCAGCCCTAAGACGTGGGCAACGTAGAAGCGCAGGATCGTGGCGTTGCCTACCGTGTACGACCCCAGCATCGAGAACCTGGTCTGTGGGCCCGCGACCGGGGCGTACTTGGCCATGTTGGTGCCCACTGTGACCGCCCACAGGCTGAGCTGGTCCCAGGGGAGCAGGTAGCCGGTGAAGCTGAGCAGCAGGGTCATCAGCAGAAGCGTGACGCCGATGCCCCAGTTGAACTCGCGCGGGGGCTTGTAGGAGCCGGTGTAGAAGACGCGGCACATGTGCAGCCAGACGGTGATGACCATGGCGTGGGCGCCCCACCGATGGAGGTTGCGCATCACGATGCCGAAGGAGACCGCGTACTGGAGGTCCTTCATGTTCTGGTACGCGTACTGCACCGATGGCACGTAGTAGAACATCAGGAAGAGCCCGGTCACGGTCAGCAGGACGAAGAGGAAGAAGCTGATGCCTCCGAGGCAGAAGGTGTAGCTGAACTTCATGTGGCTCTTGCGGATCCGGGGCGGATGCGCATGGAGCCAGTAGTTGGTCAGGGCGGTCCGGGTGGCGATTTTGTCGGTGAGGGGGAGGCCATGGCGGAACACCGACTTCCACAGCTGGACACCGATCTCGATGGGAAGTGCGGCAGCCTTCTGCATCCCCGTCCGGATCGACTGCATCCTACTGGTGTCCTGAGCCATCGATTACCTCATCCTCAAACTGGCTGCCGGGTCGTCCGGGCAATGACCTTGGACCGATCTACGAAGAGGCTGCCGTCGGGGGCCAGGCCCACCTGCACGTTGTCCATCGGCCGCGGGGCGGGCCCATAAAAACGGACCCCGTTACGAAGGTAGCGGGATCCGTGGCATGGGCAGCGGAACATCGCGTCGTTCTGGAACCAGCGGGGTGTACAGCCGAGGTGGGTGCAGATCAGGCTGATGGCGTAGAAGCCGTCGGGGTCACGGTTGAGGGCGACGCGCTTGTCCGAGAAGATCGTGGTCGAGCCCACCGGGTAGTCGTCGGGCACGCCGGCCTTGAAGAGCTGGGGCTGGTCGTATGTGACGTTGGGGATGACGAAGCGCAGGCTCAATACCAGGGCGGCGATGTTGGCAACGCTGAAAACGATGACCCCGACGAAGGTGAAGAAGCCCCGGCGGGTGAAATGCCGCATCTCCTCGAGGGCTTTCTTGAGCTCATCTCGCCAATCGAAGGGATCTGTGGATGCCGTGCTCAATCTTTCTCCATATCGGCGGAATCAGCCCGCCGAGTCTGCAGTGGCACGTTGCCGGGACGCCTGCAAGGGTACCTGTTGTGGAATTCTGCCGTCAATTCGGAGTCGGCCTAGCCGCGCCAGTCCAGCACCCTGCCCCGAACCAGGAAAACGCCGGCGTGGCCACCGCCCGCGTCGAGCAGGTCGGAGTTGGCGCCGTCGATCACCGCGAGGGTCTTTCCGTCCGGCGAGAAGGCCGCCGGCGAGAGGTCGTCGACCAGCCCGCAGAGGACATTGGTGTTCGATTCGCCGACGTGCCCGGTGGCGACCTGGTGGATGGTGCGACCGCCCAGCGGCGAGCTGAAGGCACGGTCGATCCGGCCCGCGACCAGGTCGCCGGGCCCCAGGACCCGGTCCTGGAGCTGGGGCTTGTCGTCGGGCAGCAGGTAGTCCTTGGTCTCAGGCCACATGGCATGGAGTGAGGCCATGAACTGCTCCTCGGGCGCCAGCTGCGGGACCTTTGGCGACGCGCCGGGGACCACGACGCCGACCAGGCGCGTGCTCTTCTCGGGAGGGTCGAAACGCTGGGGGACGAAGAACACGAAGTCGCCGTTGGGAAGGAGCCTGATCTCGGAGCGACCAGGCGCCGCCGCCTTGGGGCCGTTCCAGACCTCAACCGCAACCGGGGCAACCGGCGCCGCGGAGCTGATCACGCGAACGCTGACGATGCCGGGGACGCCGGGCGGGTCACTGACCACGAAGACGAGGGTCTTTGAGTCGCTGCCGAGCGCCGCCGCCAGGAACTGCGGGGCCGGCACCGGCGCCGGCGAAGGGCTGGCCGAGGGGCTAGGCGAGGGAC